>JBCDEN010000292.1:0-5797 GCA_039179715.1 Pseudomonadota bacterium | reverse complement strand
GCCTTGGACAGGATCAGTTCATTCACGTCCGCCATGCCCGGGGAAACGAGATCCACGAGCGGCTGAATGCTCGGACGGCGCGACTGGCTGTCAGAATATGTTGTTGCGACAACGGCCACTTACGGCACTCCTTGAATATTTGAGCGGACAATATGGCGCTAAGGGCTCCGGGGCAAGATGCCTGCACGTTGACAAACTGTTGAAATGCCACAAACACATGATTTTGCTGTAAACCAGATTGCGGGGGCTTTTATGGCAATCCCGCGCTCCAATGCCGATAAACCCGGAAAACTTATGGAAGAACTTCTCAGAACGAACGATCCGGTCCTCATTTCCTTTTTGGAATCGATCCTCGAGGAAGCCGGAATCAAGCATTTTGTCGCAGATGGAAATATGAGCATCATGGAAGGATCGCTGGCCATGATACCGAGGCGTATCCTGGTTGACAGCGACCAGATCCAAAAAGCGCGCGCACTGGTCCGCGATGCGGGACTGGAACACGAATTGCGGCCTGCAAAAGACCAGAACTGAAATGGTTTCCTCAAAAGATCCAGATCCTGAAACCGTGACACGCGATGCGTTCCTGGGCGGTCAGGTGCATGTTTATCAGCCCAGGAAAGGCCGTCACCGCGCAGGTCTCGATGCCGTCTATCTCGCCGCCGCGCTCCCCGAAGGCACGAAAGGTCATGTTGTTGATCTTGGCGCCGGCGTCGGGACGGCGGGCTTTTGCGCCGCTGCGCGGCTTTCCGGCATCAAGCTCACGCTGGTCGAGATCGACGAAACCGTGTTGTCACTGGCTCAACGTGCCCTGAACGACCCGGAAAACGCACATTTCGCTGCGCGGATCAGCCTGCTTCAGGCAGACATTACCGCCAAGGGCAACATCCGCCACGCCAGCGGTCTTGTGCCGTCCATGGCGGATCACGCGATCATGAACCCGCCCTACTACGAAGCCGACAGGTTTCGCGCCTCGCCCAATGCGGCCCGCGCGGACGCACATGTGCTTGATGAAAGAGGTCTGGAGCCCTGGGCGAAGACGGCGACCGACATCGTGCGCGAGGGTGGCAGTCTGACGGTCATCTTCCGCGCCGACGGCCTGCAGGAACTTCTGACGGTTCTGAAGGGGCGGTTCGGCGCGACCGACGTTATTCCGATTCGGCCCCGGCCAGACGCGCCGGCAACGCGCGTGCTCGTTCGCTCGATCCGGGCAAGCAAGGCTCCGATGAGACTTCTGCCGGGATTTGTCCTGCACGAGGGCAGCGGATCGGATTTCACCAGCCAGTCCAGAGGCGTCATGCGGGACGGGCTCGGACTGGGTCTGACCTCACGTTGAGAGCCAAGGTCCTCAGTGCATCAGGATCTCGCCGTCGGCAAAGCGGAAATCGACGGGATCGATGAGGTCCTGATGGGCGACGCGAACGGAGTGAATCCGCCCTTCGATCTCCCTTTCCCAGAATTCCAGGAATTTCGTCAGTTCGGGAAACTGCGGCGCCAGATCTTCGGTCTGCCAGAGAAAGCTCTGGAGAAACTTCGGATGATCGGGGAGACGATAGAGGATCTCGGCGGTCAGCAGGCCATATCCCAAAAAGCGCTTTTCAAAGTCTGAGCTGGTTTTCATGCCAATCCTTTCTTTGTTGCCAAGAAAGAGTGTCACGGAAAAGCGGTTAACCAAACCCGACTTTTTGCTAATTCATGTTTTAAAACAGAACTTTAGCAGCATTCGATATCAACTGCTAACAACACTTGCTTGCGGATATACACGCCAGTCATGGGCTTTGGATCAATGTCAGATACCCCAGAAAAGCGTCGATATCATCGGCTTCGAATGCAATTTCCGGCATGTTTTCGTGGCCGGTAACAATGCCTTCCGCCAGCGGTTCTTCCAGGCTTTCCAGCGGATAGAGTTTCGACAGTTCCCGGAAAGCCGGAGCTCCAGGCTGGGCGCTTTCATCGTCCTTTCCGACAGCATGACAGGTTGCGCAATGGATCTGTGCAAGCTCCTCCCCAGTCGCGAGGCTCGCCGGATCGGACGGGTAAGCACCGTCGGATGCCTGCGTTGCGTGACCTGCCAGCATGAACAGAGCACTCATGAGAACCAGTTTGCGTACTGCCACGACCATTCCTCCCTCGAATCGCATGGGAGAAACATAGTTGCTGCGCGCGCCCCTGCACATTAGGTCATCCCCTGATGCCGCTCACTGCTATCCAGTTCAGGTCGGAATTGATCTGGTAAGGGTCCGCAGTCAATGAACTTGTCATTCCGGCTGAAGCAAAGCGGAAGGCCGGAACCCGGTTACCGCCTGTTTCTCCTTCTTCTTGCAGCCTCCGGCCGCCTGGAGTACTGGTTCCCGGTCTTGACGCGCGCGCGGCAAACGGGACGACACTTCCGAGAACCAAATCCGGATCCCGAATTGGTACCGCAAGGAATTGTGCAGCTTTCTCGAGTGCATGAGTTCGACAGATTTTCTAAACCGGACAGCAGTGGATGCCTTTGGGGCAGGACCCTAGACACCCGTTTCAAGAGGGTATGACCCGGAGGCACCACGTGCTAGGTCCTTCGGGCGGCCGGAAAACTAAGATTTGATCGACGTATAAATACCTTGCCGTACTTTGGTCCGGGCTGACCTTGGCGTTGTCCGACCTATATGATGCTGGAACATAAAACGCCCAGGAGACACCCAGGAGACGCCATGCAGCCGACGCCCCTTCCCGCTTCCATCGACGATACGCTTCATCTCATGGATCAGGCGGGGTATGTCGCGGACAGGTCACTGGCGACAGTTCTGCACCTTGCGCTCAAGATGAAGCGGCCGCTGTTTCTTGAAGGCGAAGCCGGTGTCGGCAAGACCGAGATTGCCAAGGTTCTCTCCGCCACGCTGGGGCGCGACCTGATCCGCCTTCAGTGTTACGAGGGCCTCGACATCGCCTCCGCCGTCTATGAATGGAACTACCAGGCCCAGATGGTCGAAATCCGGGTCGCCGAAGCCTCCGGAGACACGGAACATGCCGACCTGTCCAAATCGATTTTCGATGAACGCTTCCTGATCAAGCGCCCTGTCCTCCAGGCGCTCGAACCGTCCCTGAACGGTGCTCCGGTCTTTCTGATCGATGAGCTGGACCGGGCCGACGAAGCCTTTGAAGCTTTCCTGCTGGAGGTGCTTGCCGACAGCCAGGTCACCATTCCGGAACTGGGAACCGTGCGCGCCGAAGAACCGCCCATCGTGATCATCACGACCAACCGCACACGTGAGATTCACGACGCTCTGAAGCGCCGTTGCCTTTATCATTGGGTCGATTATCCCGACGCCGAGCGCGAACTGGAAATCGTGCGCAGGAAGGTCCCCGGTGCGGCCGAAAGACTTGCAAACGAAGTCGTTGCATTTGTCCAGAAACTGCGGGCCGACGAAGATCTTTTCAAGCAGCCGGGCGTCGCGGAGACCCTGGACTGGGCCACAGCCCTGTCGGAACTCAACGAACTTGCGCTCGATCCCGATCTGGCCTCCGACACGCTGGGTGTTCTTCTGAAATACCAGGACGATATCGAAAGGGTGCGCGGCTCCAAGGTCCGTCATATGATCGATGAGATCCGCAAGGAAGTCCCGCAGGTTCAATCAATGCCGGCCGTTTGAGCGCTGGAGCCATGGCATCAACCGAAATCCGCTCCCGGATCACCGACAACATCGTCTATTTCGCCAGAACGCTGCGCAAGGCGGGGGTTCCGGTCGGGCCGGCGTCGGTCGTGGATGCCGTCAGCGCCGTCGAGGTCTCGGGGATCGAAAATCGCGACGATCTTTACTGGACACTGCATTCGGTCTTCGTGCGCAAACATGAACACAAGGTCCTTTTCGACGAGGCTTTCAGGATTTATTGGCAAAGCCGGGGCCTGATCGAGAAGATGCTGTCGATCCTCTCTCCTGTCGCGCCCCCGCGCGGCGCGCCGGAGAAACCGAAAGCCGGTCAGACTCGCGTGTCACAAGCGTTCCAGGCCGCCAAGGAACGCGTCGCGGAAGAGACGGTCCCGGAAATCGAGGTCGATGCGAAATTCACCGTCTCCGGCAAGGAACTTCTGCAGACCAGGGATTTTGCGCAAATGACCGCGGACGAGGTCGCGGATGCCAAGAAGGTGTTGCGCTCCATGGCAATGCCGATGGACAAGATCAGGCTGCGGCGCTTGACGGCCGCCCCGCGCGGCCGCGTCGATCCGCGAAAGACACTGCGCGCCTCCATGCGCGCCGGTGGAGAAATCATCGACCTGAAGTTCAGAAAGCCCGCCGAGAAACGGCCGCCGCTTGTCGCGTTGTGCGACATTTCCGGATCAATGAGCCAGTACTCGCGCCTGCTCCTGCATTTCCTGCATGGCATGACCGCCGAGCGCCGCGATGTGCACACCTTCCTGTTCGGCACCAGGCTCACCAACGTGTCCCGGCAATTGCGCATGAAGGATCCGGACGAGGCGCTTGAAGCGTGCTCTGCCGGGGTTGAGGACTGGTCGGGCGGAACGCGGATTGCATCTGCGCTTCACGACTTCAACAAGCACTGGTCGCGCCGGGTCCTGTCCGGAAAGCCGACAGTTCTCCTGATCACGGACGGCCTGGAACGGGACACCGACGAGGACCTTGCACGCGAGATGGATCGCCTGCACAGATCCTGCCGCCATCTGATCTGGCTCAACCCGCTGCTGCGCTATGACGGGTTCGAGGCAAAGGCGAAGGGCATCAGGGCGATGCTGCCTCACGTCGATGAATTCCGCGCCGCGCACTCGCTCGACGCGGTCGCAGATCTTGCGCAGGCCCTTTCCGGTGACCGGTCGAAATCGGCGGCAAACGATCCGCGAAAATGGATCTGAAGCCGACTCAGCTGTTCTTTCGGAAAAGAACCGATCCACGCTGGCTGATCAGCAGCACCTCGCCCGACACCGGGTGCACATGAACCTCGACCCGCTGCCCATCCGGTGTTGTGCCATAGACCTCCCAGCAACCGTCATCTTCCGTGATCCGGCGTACCCGCCAGCCATCTTCGCTGAGCTGTTCGCTGATCTGCTCCGGCGAGATCCAGGCCGATCTCTCCGTCGCCTCGCACTGGAACGAAACCGGTGCACATTCCGGGAGGGAGAAGAAACACGTCAGCAATGACGTAGCCGTGTGGAGCGTGAAGTTCATCGTTACATCCTCCAGGTTTCGCGGTTCCGCTCCGGCAGCGGACGGATTGCGTAACAGACGGATGGTCGCCCTCACCGAGGACGGACAAGCGTCCCGAAGATCAGCAACGCCGGTGCCGCGAAATGCCCGTCCCACCCGTGTTTGAATCAACCCTTGACCAAAACAGGGTAAACGGCAGATGTCGCACAGATGTCCCCGGCGGAAGCCGGAATTGTCGCAAGATGTAACGAACACGATGTGTGGGAACACAACCCTGCCGGTTCAGCGTTGGGGCACTTGGAACCGGCAGGGTCTTATGCTGGGTACTGAGAACCCGTTCACAAGCATAGTTTCAAACTTTCGAAACTAAATGCGGCATGCTGTCCCTAAAGCGCTTGGCAACGTCTGTTGCGACGGGCTAGGTGATGGACCCATAAATGAGACTGAAATGGCATGCGAAATGGCGAAATCCCGTCAGGAAGGGTGTGCGGAGCGGGCTTCCTGCCCGGTCAAACACACTGACGCCACGGGGTGACGCCATTTCCATGTCCTTCGGATTTGACCGGCTTGCTCCTCCTCCGCGTTGCGAAAGGCTTGAAAATGAGGGACATTTCCTGCGCTTCCGCGCCTTGACGAGAAGCAAGCCGCCTCAAACCATT
>JBCDEN010000081.1:0-10074 GCA_039179715.1 Pseudomonadota bacterium | reverse complement strand
CGATAACGCCGGCGGCGACTGCACCTACGCCCGCGAAACCCGTGACAACGGCGACCAGGTTTCCAGCAACACCGTCCTGCATCAGGAGGCCTGGACCAAATACGAAGGTGAACGGCAGGACGAAGCTTGTCAGGGCGTAGGACGCGGCGGTCCAGCCGACCTTGTTGACATCGGCACCGGCAATGCCCCCTGCAACATAGGACGCCAGGGCAACGGGAGGTGTGATGGTTGAAATGCAGCCATAGTAGAAAACAAAGAAATGCGCGGTGAGCATGGGCACACCCAGCTTGACCAGCGCGGGCGCAACCACGGTTGCCAGGATCAGGTAGGCCGCCGTTGTCGGCAGCCCCATGCCCAGAACAATCGAGGCAATCATCGTGAACAGCAGCGCAAGGATCAGGTAACCGTTCGACGCGACATCGATCAGCAGCGCAATCTTGGACCCAAGTCCCGTGATTCCAAGCGTGCCCGAAATGACACCGGCGGCAGCACAGGCGGCCGAAATCGTGATCACGTTGCGCGCACCTTCCGAAATACTGCCCGCAATCCTTGCGATCAGGTCCCTGTCGATGCGGCGCGTTCTGGCGACGTAGAGCCCGATCAGGACCGCCATGCCCCAGAGAGATGCCTTGAACGGCGAGAAACCGGCGAGCATCAGAGCGAGCAACACGGCGAAAGCCCCGATAAAGGGCGCTCCTTCCAACAGGACAAGGCGCAGTGGCCGTCCGTCGCCCTGATCTTCCTGCCTCGGCATGATCCCGGAACGCACCGCCTGAAGATGAACAACAAAGAACGCAGATCCGAAGAACAGCAATGCGGGAAGGATCGCAACCGCCATGACCGATGTGTAGGGCACGCCAACGATCTCCGCCATGATGAAGGCTGCGGCCCCCATCACAGGCGGCATCAGCTGCCCCCCGGTCGAAGCGACGGCCTCGATCGCACCGGCCTGATGCGGCTGGTAGCCTTCGCGCTTCATGATGGGGATGGTCACGGTCCCGGTGACGGCCACATTCCCGGCTGCCGAGCCGGAAACCATTCCGATCAGGGTCGAGAAAAGCACGGCCGATTTGGCGCTGGCCGCCCTCAAGCCCTTCGTCAGCCGGATGGAAATCTCGAAAAAGAAATCTCCTGCCCCGAATCGCGACAGCATCGCACCAAAAATCGTGAAGACGATGATGTAGGTCGCGGCAACCCCGACCGGGATTCCATAGACGCCCTGGGTATCGGTCGTCAGGAACAGGACCATGCGTTCAAGACCATATCCGCGCCCACCTAGGATGCCTGGCAGGTACGGGCTCACGAACGGATAGCAGAAGAAGACGAGTGTAATGAGGGCCAGCACCAGCCCGACACCCCTGCGCGCGGCTTCGAAGACAAGCACAAGAATCACGATCCCTGCATAGTAGTCCCCGTCCGTCGTCAGTCCGCCGCTGAACGCGATCGCTTTCCAGCGTGACAACAGCCAGGCGCTCGCGCCGATGGCAGCGGCAATCAGGAACAGCGAAAAAACCAGATCCGTCCTAGTTCCTGCCAGCCGGGTGGATACCGGCCTGAGCGCAAACAGGAGCGAGAAGGCCATGGCGACGTGTATCAACCGCAGCGGCATGGTCGAGATCGCGATCACACCGGAAACGACGGCCAGATGGAAAAGCCCCAGACAAAGGGCAGCGGTGTAGACCGCGGCCTCTTTGCTGAGGAGCATTTTTCGGATGGTGCTGCTCGTCACCGGGACGCCCTCTTGCCGGGTTTGGATGCGCGCCCGCAAAGACGGGCCCGCCTCCGATCCGGACCGTTACCGTGACATCATTTGTTGAAGTAGCGCGCTGCACCTTCATGCAGCGGTATGGCCAGATTCAGGGAATTCGCAGGATCGATCTGTTTCGCATTTGCGTTTTCCGCCTGGAATTCCTCAAGATTGTCGAACACAGATGACACGATTATTTCGACCGTGTCCGCCGGGAGCGTATTGGGCACGACCAGCATGTTGTTGACGCCGATAACCGTCCCCGGTTCCGCCGTTCCATAAACATCGGCCGGAATTTCGACGGCCTTGAATGCACCATTCTTTTCCAGGGCCTTGTCGAGAATTCCCTCGGAAAAGCCGATAAACCTCAGCTTGTTGCCGGCTGCTGCCTGCATCACCGCACCTGCCGGATAACCGGACAGGGCAAAGGCGGCGTCGACATTGCCGTCACTCAACTGGCTAAAGCCGTCGGAATAGGACAGGAAGCTCGGCGTGATGTCATCCATGGACATGCCGTGCAGCGGCAGCAGGAAGTTCATGAAGCCGAGTGTGCCGCCGCCCGCCGGACCGACCGCGACCCGTTTGCCCTTGATATCTTCTATCGTCTGAATATCCGAGCCTTCCAGCACGATCATGTGCAATACGCTCGGGTGCAGGGCGGCAACCGCGCTCATCTCGATCGCGCCGTTTTTGTAGGGCCCCTTGCCGTTGACGGCAAGGACGGCAAGGTTGTTGTTGGTAATCGCGATCTCGACTTCGCCGCTGTCGATGAGCCGTGGATTTTGAACCGAGCCTCCGGTGACGACCGGCACCATTGTCATCTCCCCGCCACCGTACTTGTTCACCAGGTTGGAGATGCTCTGCCCCATCGGATAAAAGGCGCCGCCAAGGCTCGCCGTGCCGATACGCAACTCTTCCGCATGTGCCATCGATACGGAGAAAAGCAGTCCACACGCGAGACCGGCCGATTTAATCACGTCAAACATCATGTCCTCCCGAGTTTGCGATCAGGATAGACGATAATTTTATGTTATCAACTTTTTTATCGATATTTTTATGTTTGATCGATTTTCCGAAAGACAGTTTATTGCGCCGCGCTAATCACTCGACGTTGCCCATCCGTTTTGCCTCGTTGATCAGTTCCTGGCATTTCTTTTCGTTGCCCGCCTTGCGCTCCTTGTTCGCGTCAACGAGAAGCGCTCTCATCCGTTCGGCGTCGGTTATGTCGATCCCCTCACGCTTGGCTTGCTCGATGGCATATTCAACCTTGTCGATGTCCGCAGCACAGGTTGCCATTGCATTGTGGGACAGGCTCACAAGGAAAAAGCCTGAGCAGGCCAGCAGGGCAGCGCGGGTGAAAAACAGTTGCATGAGGATCCTCCGTTCAATCCGACAGGGTCGATCCTGACAAGTGATTGTGAAATTCTGGTGGCCGAACGCAAACCCGACGCCAATGCGAAACAGGTTCCCCACGTGCGCAAGGCCAAGGGAATGGCGCATTCAAACAATACAGCATTGTAAGAATTTAGTAGTCTTTGCATCCGCCGGGCCGGACGGGGACCCGCTGCGCAATATAGGGTTGGAGGGAATGATGATTAATGAATTCAAGGACTTTATAGCCAAGGGCAATGTCATGGATATGGCTGTCGGCATCATCATTGGTGCCGCTTTCACGGCAATTGTGACATCACTGGTCGGGGACCTGATCAATCCCATTATCGGACTGGTTTCCGGCGGGGTCGACTTCACCAACAACTACGCCGTTCTTGCAGGGGATGTGCCTGCCGGCGCATCGCTTGAGGCGGCGCGCGAAGCCGGCGCATCCGTCTTCGCCTATGGCGCGTTCATCATGGCAGTGATCAACTTTCTGATCATCGCATGGGTCGTCTTCATGCTGGTCAAGTCGGTCAACAGGATCAAGGATGCGGCCACGCCCGAGGAAGCGCCGGCACCGGAGGAACCAAAAGGTCCGACCACCGAGGAACTCCTCGCGGAAATTCGCGACACGCTCAAGGCGCAAGCCTGATTTCCAAGACTGTCGATGGCCAGCACACTGTTGATGTGTGCTGGCCAGGCAAGACCGGAAAACCGGTCAGATCGCCATCACGATCCTGCCGTCAATCGTACCTGCCTTCATGCGGTCGAAAATGCTGTTCACATCCGAAAGCGATTCTTCCGTGTAATGGGAATGCACCAGGCCATCGGCGGCGAATTCCAGGGACTCAGCGAGGTCGAGGCGCGTACCGACGATGGAGCCGCGTATGGTTTTGCGGTTCAGAACCGTATCGAAAATCGACAGCGGAAAGTCTTCCGGCGGCAGACCGACAAGGCTCATGGTGCCGCCGCGCGCCAGCATTCCGACACCCTGCTCAAACGACTTGCCCGCCACCGCCGTCACCAGCACGCCTTCCGCACCGCCTCCGGCCTGCACTTCCGCCACCGGATCCGTTTCCAGAGCGTTGATGACCTGATCTGCCCCGAGAGACCTGGCAAGCTCAAGCTTGTTATTGGCGATATCGACCGCGATCACGTGGAGCCCCATGGCCTTGGCATATTGGACTGCCATATGCCCCAGACCGCCGATACCGGAAATGACAACCGTTTGCCCCGGCCGCGTATCCGTCTCCTTGAGACCCTTGTAGACGGTCACGCCCGCACACAGCACCGGCGCGGCGGGTGCGAATTCCAGTCCGTCGGGAAGGTGCCCGACATAGTCCGGATCCGCCAGAACATAGTCGGCAAAGCCGCCATTGACGCTATAGCCGGTATTCTGCTGGTCGGTACACAGCGTTTCCCAACCGCCCATGCAGTGCCTGCAGTGTCCGCAGGCCGAATGAAGCCAGGGTATACCGACCCGGTCGCCCTCCTTGACGGACGTGACCCCTCGGCCGACCTCGGCAACAAACCCGACGCCCTCGTGACCGGGTATAAAGGGCGGGCTCGGTTTCACTGGCCAATCACCGTTTGCCGCATGAAGATCGGTGTCGCAAACACCGGACGCCACCACTTTCACGACGATCTTGCCGTCCCTGGCCTCCGGTTTTTCAACCTCGCACAGGTCGAGAGGTGCTCCGAATTCACGAACAACGGCGGCGTTCCTCTTTGACATGGCCGATCCCTTCATCTGTCGCCCCACCACGGGGCCTTGTTCTCACGGGAAACGGGTCGGTGTCATTGATCGAGAGCAATCTGTCCGCGAAAGACCAGCCAGATGCCAGCGGATGTGCGCGTCACATCATCCGGTGATGCAGGTCCATCATGATCCAGAGACTGCCGCCGACCATGATGCAGATAAGCACGGCGGCAAAACCGAGGAAGAACAGGTTTTCACCAGGCGTCGACTTGAAGTCCATGTGCAGAAAGAACACCAGGTGAACGATTACCTGAAGGACGGCTGCAACCGCGATGACCGCATAGACCGCAGGACCGGTCAGCAGCCCGCCCCAGACGAGTGCGAACGGGATCGCGGTCAGCACAACGGCAAGCGCAAAACCGGTCAGATAGGTCGACAGACTGCGTTCTGCTGAATGATCCATGATCCCTCCTACATGACGCCCGGCAGGTAAACGACGGAAAAGATACCGATCCAGACGATATCGAGGAAGTGCCAGAACAATCCGAGCCGCACGAGGCGTGAGCGAACCGGCAGGGTCAGTCCCTTGATCATCACCTGTCCGATCATCACGCAGATCCCGATCGCACCGAAGGCCACGTGCAGCCCGTGTGTACCCACGAGAGTGAAAAAGGCGGACAGGAACCCGCTGGTGCCGGGCCCGGCCCCTTGCGCGATCATCCCGTAAAACTCCAGCATCTCCATCGCGAGAAAACCGAGCCCGAGGAGCAGGGTGATGAACAACCACAGAACCACGCGCCCGGCGTGATCGGATGTCATCGCGATGGTCGCAACGCCGAAGGTCAGGCTCGACAGCAGCAGCAATACGGTCTCGCCGGCAGTATGGCCAAGATCGAAAAGATCCTTTGACGTTGGACCCGCCGCAGAGTTTTTCGACAGCACGACATAGGAAGCGAACAGCAGCGCGAAAATGACGGCATCGGTCATCAGGTAGACCCAAAAGCCGAACTCGCGCGACTCAAGGGATTTTTTCTCTTCGTGTTCGAGGAGTTCGCTGTTGAGTGTTGTTTCGGACATCATGCCCTCCCCGGCAATGGTGCGCCCGAAGCGGCCCCAACCTGTTGGAAGTCGCGCATGTCATGCATGTCCGTAGACGCGATCTGCCCCAGATGCGCTGCCTCGATCCGCGCAACGTCCGCCGCCGGCACGATAAACTCGCTCTCGTCGTCGCACGCCCGGATACCGACGCACACAAGGGCAAGGACAAAGGCAAGCGCGGCAAGCCACCAGATGTACCAGACCATGGCAAAGCCGAGTGCGAAGGAGAGCGCCCCGAGGATCGGACCAAGCCCGCTGCTCTTCGGCATGACGATATCCTCGTAGGCGGCAGGAGGCTGATACGCGATCCCTCTGAGTTTCATGTCGTGGAACGCATCGAGGTCACGCACATCCGGGACAATGGCGAAATTGTAGGGTGCAGGCGGCGACGCTGTCGCCCACTCGAGCGTGCGGCCGTTCCACGGATCTCCGGTCAGGTCGCGCGCCGAACCCCAGTTTTTCACCGAGACATAAAGCTGGATGGCAATGCACACGATCCCGAGCAGAACGCAGACAGCACCCAGTGCCGCAACGATCAGATAGGGCTGCCAGTTCGGATCGGCATAATGCTCCATGCGCCGGCTCATGCCCATGAAACCGAGCACGTAGAGCGGCATGAAGGCGAGGTAAAAACCGATGATCCAGAACCAGAAGGACCGGATTCCCCACTTGGCGTCGAGCTTGAATCCGAAGGCCTTCGGAAACCAGTAGTTCAGACCCGCAAAGTAACCGAACAGCGCGCCCGGGATCAGCATGTTGTGGAAATGCGCCACCAGGAACGTGGAATTGTGCATCAGGTAGTCGGCCGGCGGCAACGCCAGCAAGACACCGGTCACACCGCCGATGACGAAGGTCACCATGAAGCCGATCGTGAACACCATCGACGGGTGAAACTCGATCCGGCCCCGATACATGGTGAACATCCAGTCAAAGATCTTCACCCCTGTCGGCACGGCAATGATCATCGTCGCGATCCCGAAAACCGCGTTCACATTGGCCGAAGACCCCATCGTGAAGAAGTGGTGCAGCCAGACGGTGAACGAAAGGATGGCAATGCAGGCGGTCGCATAGACCAGCGATTTGTATCCGAACAGGCGTTTACGGGAGAATGTCGCCACAACCTCGGAGAAAATGCCGAATGCCGGGAGGATCAGGATATAGACCTCCGGATGGCCCCAGATCCAAAGCAGGTTGGCGAACAGCATCATGTTGCCGCCGTCCCCGTTGGTGAAGAAATGGAAGCCGAGCGTCCTGTCGAGCGCCAGTTGCGCGGCGACCACGGTCAGGGCCGGAAAGGCAAACGCGATCAGGATGGAAATGCACAGCGTCGTCCAGGTGAACATCGGCATGCGCATGTAGGTCATGCCGGGGCACCTGTTCTTGACGATTGTGACGATGAAATTGATCCCGGACGCGGTGCTGCCGACACCGCTGACGATCAGCGCCCAGAGCCAGTAGTCCACGCCCACACCGGGATTGTAGTCAATGCCCGAATAAGGCGGATAGCCGGTCCAGCCTGCAGTCGAGAACTTGCCGATTGCCAGGGAAATCAGAACAAGCCCCGCCCCGGCTGCCGTCAAAAAGAGGCTGACGGAATTCAGGAACGGGAACGCGACATCGCGCGCGCCGATCTGCTGCGGCACGATGATGTTGATAAGTCCCGTCAGAAACGGCATCGCCACGAAGAAGATCATGATCGTGCCATGCGAGGAAAAGATCTGCTCAAAGTGCTCGGGCGGAAGATAGCCCTCGTTGTTGAGCGCCATTGCCTGTTGCGCGCGCATCATCAGGGCATCGATAAAGCCGCGCACGAGCATCACCAGCGCAAGCACCACATACATGATGCCGATCTTCTTGTGATCGAGGCTGGTCAGCCAGTCGGTCCACAGCACCTTCCAGGCCCTCAGATAGGTGATCAGCAGAAACACTGCGATCCCGCCGCCGACGGTAACGGCCGCGCCGCCCATGGCGACCCACGAGTAAAGCGGTATGGCCTCGAAAGTCAGGCGTCCAAGCATCACGCAGCCCCCCTGCAGATGAGTTCGGCCGCCTCGCTCTCATAAGGGCCCACGATCGGCGCGTATTTTCGAAGGATCAGCCTGAACAGGCCGGTCTCGAAGGACGAATAGTAAGTGACCGGATCGGCGACGCTCTGCTTGTGCAGCTCCAGATAGGTTTTCGCATCAAGTGACGCTTTTTCACCGGAAACCTTGGCTTTCCAGGCATCAAAGTCCGCTCCGCTCATGGCATGGGCCTTGAAATGCTGGTCCGGAAATCCGTCGCCGGAATACATCGTGTTGCGGCCCATGAACACGCCCGGATCGTCCGCAAGAAGATTGAGCTCGGACCGCATGCCCGCCATTGCGTAGATCTGACCGCCCAGCGCCGGAATCATGAGGGAATTCATGACCGTGTCCGACGTGATCTCGATGGAAAGCGGGCGGTCCGCGGGAAAGGCGAGTTCATTGACGCTGGCGACGCCGAGTTCTGGATACAGGAACAGCCACTTCCAGTCGAGGGCAATCGCCTGCACCTTGAACGCGGCCTTGTCCGAAGCGATTTCCTTGTAGGGATCAAGCTTGTGCGTGGATTGCCAGACCAGTGTCCCAAGAACGACAATGATCGCCGCCGGCACCAGCCAGACCACCATCTCAATCTTCCAGGAACTGTCCCACTCCGGCGCATAGGCGGCCTTCTTCGCACCGCTCCGGTAGCGCCAGACGAAGAAAAGCGTCAGGATGATCGCCGGTATTGCGACGATCATCATCACCCAGAATGCCGTGAACAGAAGATCCCGTTCCGCCAGTGCGATCGGCCCCTTGGGATGAAGCACCGGAGCATCCGAAAGGCCGCAGCCCTGCACGAGCAGGCATATCCCCAGGACACCGGCAACCCGGATCTGTCTCACGGTTAAACGGAAGATATGCGGGGTTTTCACGTTGGCTTATGCTCCGCCTTTCGGGGCAAAGACCACCCCACCCTTTTCCGGAACACTGAAGAAGTCGACAAAAGCGGTCTCCCTCATTGTTTAGCGATGTCAACGGCGACGAAAAACCTAAAACCGAATGGAATCAAGCCTAGCCGAGCCGGCTACGCTTTGAAAGGGTGGCGTTACGGAAATAAGAGGTCAAGTTCGATCCGAGGCGAATGCGGGGCATCGTTTTGTGACGTTTTCACCGCACCGTCACGCAATCGTCGTATGCAGCGGCGTGGTCTGCGTGATCCATCGCGGCAGTGTGCCACCCGTTCTGTTTGCCCGTTCTGTTTGCCCATTCTGTTTGTCGGTGAGCAGTCAACTGATTTACTCTGGATGATATGAGCGAACAATCGGCGGACGTCTCACATTACAAGGACAGCAAATGAGCAAATTCAAAGCCGTGGTCTTCGACTGGGCGGGCACCATGATCGATTTCGGATCGTTCGCTCCCATGGGTGTGTTCGTCAAGGCATTTGAAAAATTCGGTATCTCTGCAACGGTCGAGCAGGCACGAGGACCGATGGGAAAACCCAAACGGGATCATATACGCGACATGATGGATGATCCGGACATCGCAGCTCAATGGGCGGAAAAATACGGTGCGGCACCCACTGATGCCGATGTCGGCAGGGTCTATGACATCTTTGTTCCGATGAATGAGGACGTCGTCGCGGATTACGCCGATCTCGTACCGGGCGCAGCGGAAATGGTCGCGGCATTGAGGACCAGGGGCCTCAAGATCGGCTCCACGACGGGGTACACACGCTCGATCATGCATCGCGTTCTGCCAAGGGCCGCCGAACAGGGTTACGTTCCGGACAACCTTGTGTGCTCCGATGACCTGCCCGAAGGACGGCCCGGCCCGCTGGGAATGTACAAGTGCTTCATAGACCTCGTCGCCTATCCCCCTGCTTGTGTGATCAAGGTCGATGATACGGAACCAGGCATCGCGGAAGGCGTCGCGGCCGGCTGCCTGACGGTCGGTGTCGCGCTGTCCGGCAATTACGCGGGCAAAGCGCCTGAAGAACTCGCGGCCCTCCCGGATGACGAAATTGACCGTCTTCGAGAGCATGCGACAACAAAGCTGAAAGCGGCCGGAGCGGATCATGTGATCGACACCGTCGCGGATCTTCCGGCCCTGCTCGACAGGCTCGATGCGCACTGAAGCGGCCTGCCTGT
>JBCDEN010000252.1:0-6167 GCA_039179715.1 Pseudomonadota bacterium | reverse complement strand
CGTTTTGAGGTTTTACGAAGATGAGAAGCCCATTGCGGAAAAGCTCAGACGGAAAGATACGCTTCAGGCTGCGTGATGCAGGCACTTTCCTGTTCGCGCGCCCGTCTCGCAGCCGCTTCTTTTGAGGGCAATCATGTCGGTTATTTATAGCTGTCTGGAGCTTTATCGCGGCGAGAGCTATTACGTGCACTACCCCGCGCGCCCGCTGCCGCAGGATTATTGGGATGTCAAACGCGATCCGGACGGGAAAGTGCGCGATGCGGCTGCCGAAAGAGACACCCGCAAGGAAGATGTTCGCTACATCGCCGACTACGTCAACGCGCGCGCGCCGGGCAAGGTGCTGGACATCGGCTTCGGCCTCGGTGAACTGCTGGAACAGATCGAAGCCAGAAACGCCTGCTTTGGTCTCGATCCATCGGAGCGTGCGATCGAGATCGCCCGTGAGCGCTGTTCGGCGGAACTGCATCACGGCGTCCTGAAGCCGGAAACCTATCAACCGGAGAGCTTCGATGTCGTGGTTGCCAACCATGTAATCGAACATGTTGATGACCCGGTTCCGTTTGTTGAGACCATTTTCCGGATCCTGAAGCCGGGAGGCGATTTCGTGTGCGGGACCCCGAATTTCGCCAGTGCGGCCGCGCGCAGGTTCGGGGATCGTTTCCGTCTTTTGCACGACCCGACCCATGTCAGTCTGTTCTCCGATGACAGCCTTGTCCGGCTCCTCAGGGACACGGGCTTTCGGATTGAACGGCTGGACTACCCGTTTTTTGAAACGCGCTTTGCGTCGCGTGACGCTTTCGACGCGATGGTATCGGCAAGCGCCGATGTTTCGCCCGCGTTCTGGGGCTCGTTCGTGACCGCATACGCGCGCAAGCCTGGCTGAACGCCGCAAGTCGCGTGAACCGGAGTTGAGATGTGAAGATTGTTGCGGCCATTCCCGCCCGGGGCGGCTCCGTCGGGCTTCCTGGCAAAAACATCAGGCCCTTGAACGGTATTCCGCTGGTTGGCCGGACGGTGCGCGCGGCGCGCGGTTCAAGATTTGTGTCCGAGGTTTTCGTTTCCAGCGATTCAGACGAGATCCTGAACGTCGCCGCCAAGTACGGCGCAAACCGCTTCATTCGGCCGCTGGAGTTGTCCGGCCCGACCGCAAGCTCGGAATCCGCCTTGATCCATCTATTGAGCAATGAACCCTCATTGCAGAACGAACCGCCTGATATCCTCGTTTTTCTTCAGTGCACGGCACCTTTCACGCAGGCCCATCATGTCGACCAGGTTGTCGAGGCCCTGCTGACCAGAGATGCCACCAGCGCGATTTCGGTCGTCGATGATCACGGGTTTTATTGGGAAGTGGGAGAGAACGGGGAGGGGATCGGTCTCAACCACGATCCTTCCAGACAGCGGGTCAGGCGCCAGGACATCTCGGCGCGTTACCGCGAAAACGGAGCGGTCTACGCAATGCGGGTCCCGGAATTCCTGCAATCGGGAAATCGCTATTGCGGCAAGACCATTCTGGTTCCGGTGGATTCCACCTGGATCGAGATCGATACGTCCCAGGACTGGGACATGGCCGAGGCATTCATTCGAACGGAAAGCTTCACGGGCGAACTTGCCACAGGTGCGATCGAACCGGTGCGCGCGCTGGTGACGGCCTTTGACGGTGTCCACACGGACAACTCCGTATTCGTCAACAGGGACGGGACGGAATCCATCATCTGCAACCGCTACGACGAGATCGCGCTCGACCGGCTTCATGGCCGAAACGTGCGCCTGTTGATGCTGGACCGGGAAGAGAACAATCTGGCGATGTTGCGCGCCCGAAAGCTCGGAATGGAGTACAAGTCCCACCCGTTCGACAAGATGCAAGTCATGTCGGACTGGTGTGCACGGAACGAAATAGGCCTTGCCGAGATCGCCTATATCGGCGCGGACATTGCAGACATCGACTGCATCAAGGCATGCGGCTTGAGCGCGGCGCCCCGCAATGCGCCCGCCGAGGTCAAGGCGAATGCGACCGTCGTGCTTGAAAGCGCTGCAGGGGCAGCTGCAGTCCACGAGTTTACTGAGCTGTTGATCTCCCGCAATATGCTCGCCGGATAGCCGGCTTGTCGATTCGACACGTGTCGGGCTCGTTGATTGGGGGCATTCGGGCGTGGGAAATTCGCCAACAATATTCAAAACACTGGAAAGACTTGGGCTTGCAAGTCTCGAGTCACGAGAGCTGTATTCGGACAAGACCAGAGATCGGGAACGGCTGCCTGTCTACAAGGATTCCTCGTCGGGCGTTATCTATATCGACGGATTTTATGTCGGTGACGAGGTCTACGAAGACGGCGAATACCGGCACCAGACCGTCGAGCGCGCCGGCCTGCGGGACTTTGAGCTCCAGCGAGATGTCGAACGCCGCTTTTCGTCCTACCAGCAGTTTTTGACCGGCAGGACCGTGACCGAATTCGGATGCGGAGAGGGCGCGTTTCTCAGGAAAATGAGCGGTTTGGCGCTTGAGCTCACGGGGGTGGAGCTTCAGGACGACTTCGTTGAGGGCCTGACCTCAGATGGCTACAACTGCCACAAAAGCCTGCAAGGCATTGCCCCACAGTCACAGGATACCGTCTGTGCATTTCATGTTCTTGAGCATTTGCCGGACCCCCTGTCTGTTCTGGAGGATATGTCGGTCGTGCTCAGATCCCATGGCATTTTGATCCTTGAAGTGCCGCATGCATCGGACATTTTGTTGTCGCAGCTTGAAACAGATGCGTTCAAACGCTTCACGCTGTGGAGCCAGCATCTGATCCTGCACACGAGGGAAAGCTTGCGCAGGCTGCTGCAGGCAGGCGGGTTCTCGGACATCGTGATCGAGGGCGTCCAGCGTTATCCTCTTTCCAATCATCTGAACTGGCTGTCTCAGGGAAAACCGGGCGGACACAAAAGCGTTCTGTCGGCGCTGGATACCCCGGAGCTGAAGATGGCCTATGAAGCGGCACTCAGAAAGATAGATGCTACCGACACCCTCGTGGCCATTGCCCGCAAACCTTAGAATCCTGACCCTGGTCAGGTTTAGCGCAGTCTTTCCTCGCGAACGTGGGGGTAGACATTTTTCAGCTCGCTGCGCATCGCCGAGACAATTTCCGGCAGGATTTCCGACGTTTTCTTGCTTTCGTCGACATAGACATACTTCATGCTCGGATACCATGGCGGCGACGACTGGCCGAGCAGAAGCGGGGGCTCTATCGGTCCGAAGCGCACGCAGGGCACGCCGATGATACCTGCCATGTCGGCAACGCTGGTATTTGCGGAAACAACGAGATCGCAAATTGCCGTCAGATCGGCTGCCGCGCACAGGTCATCAAAGAGATCGACATCCTCGAAATAGGTGAAGCGGCCGCGCGCGCGCGTTGCCATGAAGTCCAGTTCCTTCTGGATCGCCATGTATTGCAGGTTCAGGTAGATGGCATCTTCTGCTTCGATGATCGGTGCAAAGTCCGGTGCGGAGAGGTAGTATCTGGCGCGGTACTTTTGCAGGTTCCGCGACCGCCAGGATACACCGATGATCGGCTTTTCAGCGGCATCGGGAAGACGGGCCAGAAACGCACGCGCGCGTTCCTTGTCGAACGTATAAACCGGCGATGGCGCCTTGCGGAACTGCTCCAGGTCCCGTCTGAATACACCGGCGAGATCAGTGATATTGGCCGTCAGGTCGTAGTCCACCGACTGCGCATCTTCATTCGCGGCCTTGCCCCTGACATCCATGCCGGGGAACGACCGTTGATAGAGCGGCACCGCCTTCGGCGACACCTCGACGATGAGTTTTTTCGCAATGGCGCCGAATTCAGGGAGCATGGTTCCGCATTTGAGCGCATCGCCAAGGCCCTGATCACCCCAGACGAGCACGGTCTTGTCGGAAAGGTCTTCTCCTGTCCACTCCGGCACGGGAAAGTCCCGGGCGATCGACGTTGCCATCTTGTCGGAAAAACGTGCGGTGTGAAGCGCCCAGCCGTTTTCAAGATCGCCGATGGAGAGATAGGACAGGGAGAGGTTCCAGTCGATACCGGCGGCCCCTTCCGGTGCAAGCTTCTTGGCCTTCTTGAATGCTTCGACGGCATCGCGGCCCCGGCCGAGCATGAGATAGTGGACAGCGAGCGTCACGAGCCGATGGTAGTTTTTGGGATCGTCTGCGACGGCTTCTTCAGCGTAGGTCACACCGACATGTGTCTGGGAGATGGAAAACAGCAGGCGCGCGGCTTCGTGCTTGATCTCCGCGTGTTTCGGAAACAGCTCCAGCGCCTGTGTGAGCTCTTGCTGAGAAACGTCGTAATCCTTTTGCTCCAGCCGGCACCGGGCGCGTTCGACGTAGTTTTCCGGGTTGTCAGGGATCAGCTGAACGGCCCGGTGAAAGAAGGCGAGCGCTTTTTTGTAATCCTTCTCCTCCCGCAGCAACATGCCGTAATTGCGGTAGGCATCACCAAAATCAGGGTACATGACAAGCAGCTGCTGGAAGACTTTTTCCGCTTCGTCCGTCCGTTTCAGACGGGTGAGGGCGATCCCCTTTATGTTGAGCGCTTCCTTTTCCTGCGGGTTGAGCGAAAGCGCTTTTTCGGAGACCGCCAGCATGCTTTCCGCATCGGTGCCGACATCCATCATCGCGCGCGCCAGGTTGGCGTAGAACGGGGCCTGCTTGGAATTCACTCCAATGGCTTTCTGAATGTACTCGATCGCCCGCTTCGGATAGCCGAGCTGCCGGTAGGTGACACCCAGAAGATGAAGCGCATCGGCGTTGTTGGGGAGTTTCTTCAGAACCTGTTTGTAGCAGCGCTGCGCTTTTTCAATCTCGCCGGACTTTTGATATCCGAGCCCCTTGAGCATCTTCTCGCGCGTCGGATTTGGCGCCGTCTGCGTTGCCATAGTGCTTCCGTCCCGTTGGAATCAGGTGGCAGTAATCATATCAGCCGAGCGCAGGCCTGCGCAGGCCCGGGCACCCGGCGGCGCAAATACGCTGGGGATAGTCCGGCGAGCGACGGGCTGACCTGGGAAGTGCGGCTCAAACGCCGTTCGAGTCAGCCGGAGAGGGATCGCCTGCCGCGCTGTCAGGCGCTGGTGACGACGGCGATCGCTGCGGGCAATTCGTCAAAATGCGAGATCACCTTGTCCGGCCCGAGTTCGTTCACAGGCACGGGCGTGTAGCCGAAATCGACCGCGACGACCGGAATGCCGGCATTGCGCGCGGCGCTGATATCCGTGCCGCTGTCGCCGATCATGACGGACCCCTCGATTGAGCCACCGGCACGCTCGATCGCGCCATGCACGGGATCTGCATGCGGCTTGGAAACCGGGAACGTGTCCCCACCGACGACCGCGTCAAAATACTTCGCAAGATCAAGCTTATCGAGAAGCGGCAGCGTGAGCCGTTCCGCCTTGTTGGTGCATACGGCAAGTTTCCAGCCTTCGCGCCTGAAACGCTCCAGGGAGGGCTCCACGCCATCGAAAGCACGCGTGTGGACGGCGATGTTGGCGGCGTAGTGGTCGATGAACTGATGATAGAGCGGCTGGATCGTGTCATCCGTCCAGCTGAGCTCGTTGTGCTCCAGGCCGCGCTGCAGCAGCACCTTGGCCCCCATGCCGACCATGTGGACGACCTTCTCCTGCGGAACGGCTGAATGACCGTTCGAGGTGAGAACGACATTGAGTGTGGCGACAAGATCTTCCATCGACGACACCAGCGTGCCGTCGAGATCGAATACGAGAACGGACATGAGACCCTCGGAACAGGATGACGGACTGTCTCCCTAACCGCAAAGGCGAGGGGACCGCAAGCAGGAAGACCCTGTCAGAGCTTGTAGGCCGTACGGAACCCGCCCCAGTGCCTGCCTTCGACAAGAATCGGAGCGTCGATCTCCTTCATCCAGACCACGTTGCCGCCCCCCATGTCGCGGGCATAGGACTGGATGAGGAAGGGCCGGGTGTTCCTGGCCGCGCTCAGGCCCGCACGGTCATCGAAGATGCGCTTGTTGCGGCAGTTCGCCGTGTTCCAGACGGGGTCGTCCGGGCGCTGCGGGTTGGAAAAGACCAGGTTGTGAACGGGCAGATACCCATTCCGGTCGACCGAGGCGCAAAACGCCATGCCGTGTGGTTTGCCGGCCTGCAGGATTTCTTCCTGAATATCGGGAATGACG
>JBCDEN010000467.1:0-4045 GCA_039179715.1 Pseudomonadota bacterium | reverse complement strand
GACGGCGGCGCTCTTCGCTGCTGCTGCCGAGGTGGGACCGGTGATCGCCGGCCAGAACGATGCGACGAAGCTGGCAGCGCGGACTTACGGCCTGGAACTCGGTTACGCGTTCCAGCTGGTTGATGATGCACTCGATTATGGCGGCTCTTCGGCAGATCTCGGCAAGGATGTCGGCGACGACTTCCGCGAAGGCAAGATCACGCTTCCCGTTGTCCTGGCAGTGGCGCGTGGTACCGATGAAGACAGGGTTTTCTGGAAGCGGTGCCTTGAAGGTGACGACGTTGAAGACGGCGACCTGGAGCAGGCCATCGAGCTTTTGAAGAAATACGATGCCCTTTCGGAGACCGTCAGCCGTGCGCGCGACTATGGCGACAAGGCTATGAAAGCGCTGGAGGCTTTGCCGCGAGGTTCCTATAACGACGCATTGGCCGATACAGTCGCGTTCTGCATTTCACGGGTCAGTTGAGCAGCCTTTCCTCAAGCGCGGCGCGGTCGCTCAGTGCATGTGCAACCGCATGCTTCGTCAAACGGCGCTGATCAGGACAAACGTCCCGAAGCAATCCACCAATCGGCGTGACGGGCGCGAAGGGACCGTTCCAATTCCAATTCACGGCCGGCTTCGCACAGTCCGAAAACCGTGGCGCCTGACCCCGACATTCTGGCAAACATGATGTCATCCTGCGCGCCAAGCGCCTCAAGGACGGCGCCGATTTCCGGGCAGACATCGATTGCGGGCTGTTGCAGATCGTTTCGGCACCGGGTCAGCAGACCGGTAAACTCCGACAGGGTCTCGAAGCTGTCCGGAAGGGCCTGAAGGGCAGCGTTCTTGCGGTTCTTCAACGACTTGAACACGGCTGGCGTCGAAACGCCAACCCGTGGATTGACCAAAACCATTCCGCATTCCGGTATCTGCGGGGCCGGTGAAATGTCACCGCCAATACCGCGCATCAGCTGAGGTTGTGGCGCAAGACAGACAGGAACATCAGCCCCCAGCTTCAGGGCGATCTCATGCAAGCGATCATCTGCAAGGCAGACCCCTGTGTGGTCTTCCAGCAGCCTGAGCGCGGTTGCCGCATCGCTGGATCCGCCGCCGATACCCGATGCCACCGGCAGACGTTTGCTGAGCGTCATTTTGACTTTGAGCGGACCGGTATCGGCTGCCTCGGCAAACAGAGACACGGCCTTCAGCACAAGATTGTCTTCCGTGGGGCCGTCAAGGTCGTGGGCGAACGGGCCGTCTATCAGAAGCTCAAGCTTGTCGGAGGCTTCAACTGACAGACGATCGCCGATCTGTGGAAACACGACGAGTGACTCCAGCAAATGATAGCCGTCTGGTCGTTGTCCGGTGATATGGAGCGCCAGATTGACCTTGGCGCGCGCAAGTCCAGCCGCCGGCGCAGCTCTTCTCAAAGCCGACATTGCGGACCTTTTACCCGCCGTTGTTGTCGCTGTCTGCCTTGGCGGCGTCCGTCACGGAGGGTTCCTTCAGGCCGTTGGCGATCTTGTCCAGAATTTTCGGCAGGTCTTTCTCGGTGGGACCCAGGTCCCGCGCGTGGTTCCACTGGAACCTTGCTTCATTGCGCCGTCCGACCATCCAGTAGGCATCGCCGAGATGGTCGTTGATGACCGGATCAGCGGGCCGCAGTTCAATGGCTCTTTCGAGCTCCCTTACTGCCTCCTCATACCGGCCGAGCCGGTAATAGACCCAGCCGAGACTGTCGACGATGTAGCCATCCGTGGGACGAAGCTCCACGGCCGTCTTGATCATCTCCAGCGCTTCATCCAGCTTGAGACCCTGGTCGACGAGCGAGTAGCCGAGATAGTTCAGGACCAGCGGCTGGTTTTCATTGAGCTCAAGTGCCTTGCGGAAATCGGCTTCCGCCATGTCCCATTTGCCAAGCCGCTCGCGGGTGATCCCCCGGAAATACATCAACAGCCAGTGCTGGGCTTCCAGTTCGGCGATCGTGTCGATCCCCTGGGAATAGACGGTTTCGGCTTCGTCGTAGATTTCATGCGAGCGCAGGATGTTGCCAAGTGCGATCACGGCCTCGAGATCGGCCTGATCTGCCTCGATCAACGCTTCCAGATGGCTGCGTGCCTCGTCCACTTTTTCAAGCGCATTGTAATTCAGCCCAACCTGAATCTCGGCTTCGCGTTTCAACACGCTGTCGTCTGGAACGCGCATGAACGCATCGATCGCGCGCGCAGGCTGTTGCATGCGTTCAAAGACGCTTCCAAGCGCAATCGCGGCAAATTCCGCTGTCGGATCCATATGAAGGGCGAGCTGCAGGTAGGAAGTGGACAGTTCTTCACCGCCGTCGCGGCCGATGACGGCACCCAGACCGTAGAGGATCTCAGCCATGCCCTGTGCCGGGTCCGATACCATTGGCGGAACAACGCTGCCGCTTTGAAGAAAGGCCCTGGTCTGTTCAATCTTGGGATGGCCGCGGAATTGCTCGTCGTATTGGTCGAGCGCGGCGATGGCGTCTTGTTGGCGGCCGTTCGCGGCAAGGATGCGAGCGTAGGCGTCGACAACGCGGATTGCTGCCTGATCGAGCGCATAGGCGCCTTCTATTGTTTCCAGCGCTTCCTGGTTTCTGCCTGCGGCGAATTGCAGATGGGCCTTGTGGGTTGACTTGAAGACGTCGAACCAGTCCGGGCCGCGCAAGTTGTCGATCAGTTCGATCGCCTCGTCGGCCTTGCCGTTGCCGTAGAGAGCCCAGGCCCGCGATATGCCGATGGAAAGCTGGGCGAGGGGGCCATTTCTTCCCTTTGCCAGGGACTGGTCGGCCTCGTCGTAGTCTCCGTCAACAATATGTTGGCCGCCGAGCGCGAGCTGCGCAAGAAAGTTCTGCAAACCGGCGTTTTCGAGCTCGCCGGCATAGTGCACCGCCTCTTCCACGTCGCCGTTTGCCAGCTTCAGGAGGAACGTGCGTTCCAGCAACATCGTGTTGGTCGGATCGGCCGCGAGTGTTTCTTCGTAAAATGCCGCCGCGTGACCATAGTCCCTCTCAAACCCGGCGAGGCGTCCGGAGAGATAGCTGCCGGACAATGTCAGCGGCAGATTCGACGGCGTTCCGAAGACCTGCGCCTTGGAATCCGTGTCCGCAACGGCAGTGAATGGTGCGAGCGCCATCGTGCCCGCCAGGGCAAGAACCTTTAGTCGCGACCCTTTGCGGTCAATCCGGGAAAAGACGCCGGCCAAATCAGTCATATTTCCTCGCTTGCTCGGTCGATGGGCAATCAGTTTTTCGCTTATCGCTTTTGAGAATGGCGTCTTTAAGGCCCAGCGGCAAGGCATGTGCGAAACTTTCTGAGGGTTTAAATCCATTTGATTTTGCTCTGCGTTGGAAATTGCTGTTGTTCTGTCGAAACAATGCGGCTTTCCGCCAAAAAAGGACTTGAAGACAATCCTTTGCCGTAGCAGGTATGTGCGGCGCAACAATGAGCCGGAGGCGCTGCGTGTCCGGTGCCAGGCAAGGAGAATGTCAGATGGCCAAGTGGGTCTACAGTTTCGGCAATGGTGAGGCAGAAGGTGCCGCTGAGATGCGCAATCTGCTTGGTGGAAAGGGCGCCAACCTTGCGGAAATGAGCAGCCTCGGCCTGCCGGTTCCACCCGGCTTCACGATCACCACGGATGTCTGCACCTGGTATTACGAGCACGGAAAGACCTATCCGGATGAACTCAAGTCGCAGGTTGCCGAAGCTTTGGAAAAGGTCGGTACCGCGACCGGCCGCTCGTTCGGGGATGCCGAACGGCCCTTGCTCGTGTCGGTGCGCTCGGGCGCACGTGTGTCGATGCCGGGCATGATGGATACGGTGCTCAATCTCGGGCTGAATGACCAGACGGTGGCGGCAATTGCCAAAGAAGCCGGTGATCGCAGATTCGCCTATGACAGCTACCGGCGCTTCATCCAGATGTATTCCGATGTGGTTCTCGGCCTGGACCATCACGAATTTGAAGAGATCCTTGAAGATTACAAGGAGCGCAACGAGCTGGCGCTCGATACGGATATCGATGCGGATGCGTGGCTGGGCATTATCG
>JBCDEN010000632.1:0-2948 GCA_039179715.1 Pseudomonadota bacterium | reverse complement strand
TGAGTTGCCCGAGGGTCGGCGATTGGTCCCCGGAATGCAAGTCACGCTCTTTTAACGGAGGATCACGTGAATAGGATCAGATCGATGATGCGGCGCATTGGCACATTCTGGCTCGTGGCCGGCTTCACATTCGGCTTTGCGCTGCTTTCCGGGACGCCTCTATCGGCAAAGGGTCTCGAGCTGTCGCTGCCGATCGACTGCATCCTGGGCAAAGACTGTTTCGTTCAGAATTACGTCGATATCGACCCGGCATCCACCGTGCTGACCGCGTCGTGCGACAGGGCAGGCTATGATGGACACAAGGGCACGGACTTCAGAGTTCTGAATACGTCCGAAAGCGCGGACGTTATCGCCGCCGCGCCGGGTGTCGTAAAAGGCGTTCGAGATGAAATGCCGGACCGGCTTGTGCGTTCGCAGGAGGATCGCAAGCAGGTCGGCGGCAGGGAATGCGGCAATGGCGTCGTCATCTCCCATGGCAATGGCTGGGAAACCCAGTATTGCCATTTGCAGCTTGGATCCGTCTCCGTAGAAGCCGGGGAGCGAGTCGAACGCGGGGCCAGGCTCGGCCGCGTTGGCTTTTCCGGCTTTGCCGCGTTTCCGCATGTGCATCTGTCCGTGCGCAAAAATGGCGAAATGATCGATCCTTTTCTGGGAACGGCGGAAAAAGCGCGTGCCCGCCTCGAAACCTGTCAGTCGAACGGAGCCGGGCCTTTGCAATACCAGGATGCCCTTTGGCAGGCGGATGTAAACAGTCTGCTTGCCGACGGCACAGGCAAGATCATTGAGACCGGCTTTGCCGACAATCCGGTGAAATCGATTGATGTGGAACGCGCGGATGTAAAGTCGCCGACGGTCGCTTCCCCGGCGCTCGTATTCTTCGCCCGGCTGATCAATATCCGCAAAGGCGACCGGATAGCGCTGCGGCTGGTCGGCCCGGATGGGCCGCTTGCCGAGACCGATGGCAAGCCGATTGAAGGTCAGAAAGCTCAGTGGGTCGCCTTCGCGGGCCGCAAACTGAAACAGGAAAGCTGGCCGGCCGGAAACTATGTCGGAACGGCCATGCTGATCCGGGACGGCGAAATCATCCAGCAGGAAACATCGGTGCTTTCGCTCTGATGCTTGACCGCGCGCGCGGAAGCCCGTCCGGGTAGAGCACGGATCTGCTGGACCCGGATCTATTTGCGGCGGACCGGGTCGTTGACGCTTCTGATCAGTTTGCCAAGCAGGGAAGACAGCTGTTTCTGCTCAGGACCGGTCAGCCCGGCGACCGCGTCGTTCTGCATATCGACATAGCCGGGGATCATGTCCTTGACCAGTTTCAAACCTCTGCGCGTCACGCAAACCGAAAGTGCACGGCGGTCTTCAGGATGCGGGCGGCGTTCCACGAGGCCCGCTTTTTCCAGTTTGTCGACACGTGCCGTCATCCCGCCCGAGCTCATCATTGTCGACCTGTAGAGTTCAGTCGGTGTGAGCTGGTAGGGAGGACCCGATCTGACCAGCGTTGCCAGCACGTCGAATTCCCCCAGTTTCAGTCCGATCTGCGCATAGGCCGGGACCAGATAGTCGTGATTCATGATCTGGGCGGCTTCGTTCAGGCGGCCGAGCAGAACCATGGGCTGCAGCTTGTCAGCGACCGAAGGCACTTCCTTTTGCCACTGCCGGCTTGCCCGTTCAGCCCGGTCGACCAGCAGGTCGTCAGGGTCGCCAAAGAGATTGCTTGATGCTTTCGCAGTGTCTTTTTCTGACTTTACCATGTCCAACTCGAAACTCAGGCTTTCCTGGCCAGTCAGCATTTCGTTGATATCGCTGAGGGGAAAGCGTCGAACTTTCAGGAATTTAACAAGAGAACCATTCCCGTTCGGGCGCGCAATGTCAATCTTTTTCAAGAATCTTTATATCAAGTATCTTGAAATCAAGATAAAATCTGCTACCTGTTAGCGAGCGCGTAGGCGCGCCCCAAATCCACAGCAAGGATGGCGTCATGACCGTTGCAACACAGTGCGATAAACAGGCCGATGCCAGTGTCGGCGAAGCCCGGAAACAGGACGTCGCCGGTTCAGGCAATGTCCTTGAAACACCGCTGGTGCTGTTGCTGATCATCGGCACGTTTCTTGCCGTTTCGACGGTCTTTGCCAAAGCGGCGCCAGGTTTCGGCTGGCATCCGGTCGCTCTGCTTCAATGGTCGGTTCTCGGCGGTGCTGCAGCGCTTTTTACGGTAACTCGGCTGGCTGGTTTTGGAAAAGGGAGCAATGGTTCACGCGGACAGGGTATCGCCCGCGGTCACCTGCTTGTTTACATCCTTGTCACGGGGATCCTGTTCATCCTGCCGAACATGATCGCGGTAACAGCCGCGCCGAAAGTCGGGGCCGGATTCGTGGCGCTTTGTTATGCGTTTCCCCTGGTTCTCACTTACGCCTTTGCCGTTGTGCTGCGACTGCAGCGGTTTCAGCTTCTCATGGTCGCTGGCGTGCTTTTCGGCGTCGCAGGCGGTGTGCTGCTTGCCATTTCAGGAAAAACCATGTCGGCGGAGGCATCTCTCTGGTCCCTTCTGGCGCTATCCATTCCCGTTTTCCTCGCCGCGGGAAACATCTACCGCACACTCAAATGGCCGGAAGGCGCGAAACCTGTCGATCTTGCGCTCGGCATGATGGCGGTGGGGTTTCTGGCACTGGTCGTCTTCACCGGTCTGTGGAACATTCCCACCGCGCCGACCGCATGGACAGGGGAGGCAGTGACGCTGCTGGCTGCCCAGATCGCAATTTTCGGGCTGCAATACGGTCTCTATTTCCGTTTGCAGCAGACCGCCGGGCCGGTTTATCTCAGCCAGATAGGGTCAGTCGCAGCCGTGGTCGGGCTCGCGCTCGGGTACCTGGTGTTTGATGAAGTGCCGAATGCCGCGAAGCTTTCAGCCGTTGTCTTCGTCGGCATCGGCATCGTTCTTGTCACAT
>JBCDEN010000500.1:0-3789 GCA_039179715.1 Pseudomonadota bacterium | reverse complement strand
TGAAGGACTTCCTGTCGCTGCTGGGTCCTGAAGACGACATTGCCCGTTTCGAGTATTTGAAGAAATCGGCGCGCAATTTCGGCTCGGTCCTGCTGGGCATCGAGACAAAACGGCCAGAGAACTTTCAAGCGCTGCATGACGGCTTCGATCGCTCCGACGTTCGCTGGGAGGACATCACCGACAATGAGGCAATCGCGAATTTCGTGATTTAGAGCATCGGGCGATATCCGAAGAGCCGTATTCGCGGCGGGAAGCTCGTGCCCGCCACGTCCTGCCGGCCGGATCTCGCACCCGGTTCTGTCTTTCAGTGGGCGGATGCGCGCGCGACGGCCAGAATGTTTTCCAGCCAGGGCAGTGCAACCTCTTCCGGCAGATCATCGGACGACCCATCGTGCAGGCCACGCTCGCCCACCTGAACCGCCTTGCACCTGATCAACTCGGTCATGAGTTTTTCCGAACCCTGATTGAAGGTGAAATCGAAAGAGCGGTCTCCCAGGCCGAATATGGCAAATTGGATTCTCGACAGGTCGGGCGTTTCCTGCCTGAGTGAATTGTAGAAATTTTCCGCGGTCGCCGGGACGTCTCCGCTTCCGGTCGTCGATGAAACAAATATGTAAAAGACGTCCGGTTCCAGTTCCCTCGGCGCGATGTCTTCGAGACTGGCAATCGAGGCATCAACTTTGCCTTCGACACCAGCCAAGAGATCTTCGCTCAGAATTTCGGCAGTTCCGGTTTCAGTACCATGCAGGATTTGAACGCGCATACGATGGCCTTCTGTGTCTTCGATATTGCAGCGTCCTTGTCCAAGCTTTAGAGCATTCCGCTACACATGGGAAGCAGGCGTTCCTTTGAATAAAAACAGGGACTTTTTACCCGGCGTCCGGGCTTGCCAGGCGCGCCGCGCAGCAATGCCGTTGATCTTTCCCGGAACTGCCTGAGACCGCTTACGTACAGTCGATGGCGGAAAGGTTGTTGTCGAGGCACTCAACGACTTCGACCCTGGCCGGACGTCGCAACAGCCTGGCATGTTTGTATTTGAAGGCACCGCCTGAGAGATCCACGATTTGCCGCGCAACCCATTGCGGATCGAGCATGGCGTCACCTGTCCCGTCCGAGTTGCGCCAAAACGGCGTATCTATGTCCGATGGCGCGGCGACCAGGACTTTTCCGATCTTGCCGTCTCGGGCCAGGGATGCGGCCAGCATTCCCAGCCCGGCCTTGGCAGCACAGTAGGCCGGCTCCAATTCACTCGGCTCATATTGCGAGCCTGACGTGATGACCATGATTTTCAAGGGCCAGTCGCTGCGTCTTTTCAGCCGCTGTATCAGCAGCATCGGCGCCAGCAAGCCCACATTCGTCATCGCGCCGAGTTCATCATCTGCGAGCTCGTAAAGATGGCCGTGCTGACGAAATCCCGCGCAGTAAACCAGCGTATGAACGACCTTCACATGTTCCAGGAGCGCGTCCGTATCCCGCGCCAGCCGGTTCGCGTCACCGGTCACGTCATACCTTTGGAACCCGGCACCGGCGAGATCCGGGTCGTTTCGACCCGTTATGGTGACGTGATGTCCGCCGTCGACATATTGCCTGGCGAGCTCAAGGCCGACACCGGATGTTCCTCCAACAATCAGAAAGTTCTTTTTCAAACCCTCGGCCCCTTTCCCGTTTCCATCGCCAGGGCGCGGATGCCCGATGCAAGATCTGCGGCAGATTCGGATGCGAGCGCAATCCGGAAAACGGCCGCGCACGCCGCTCTCCCCTCACATGGCATATCCCGGTCGGGCATTCAAACAGAGGACCGCCGCACAAACGGCGGCGTCAGCCGGCGTTTCAAACCATTCGCGGGCCGCACCTGGCATATCTGCTGGATCGCTTTTTCCAGGATACCGCTCCGACTGCGATGTGGTGTCTTGACGGCCGGTGCCGGTGCCCAAACGGGCAGAGCAGGTTGAAGGTGGCGACCCATCAGCTCGACGGGCGCGGGTGGCGTGATTCAAATCTGTTCCGCCGGCAAAGATACGTACCCTAGTTCCCCGAAACACTGTCGACATTTCCGAAAATACGCTCAAGCCGCTCGAGCGCATCGGGCGGAAGTGCGGGCAATGCCAGTGCATCAAGGTTTTCGCGAAGATGGTCTTCCGATCCGGTCCCGGTCAAAACCACGTCCAAGCCCGGTTCATGACGGCAAAAGCGATAAGCGGCCTCGATGATTGATGAAGAAACAGCCGGATCAAGGAGAAACCCCAATGGACTGCCCGGATCAACAGCGTGATGCTCAATATCGCCGGCCGATATCAGTTCGCGGACAATATCCTCAGCGACGTGCTGGCTGCCGAGGGCACGCCGGACGGCGAACATGACCAGGGTGCCGACCCCCTTTTCGCGCGTCAGCGGCAGAACGGACTTGCGGGCAGAGGGATTCAGAAAGTTGAAACCGGTCATCACAACGTCCCAGTGATCGTCCTGAAGGGCGTTTGCCAGCATGGTGTGCCGTGTGTCGTGAATGAAGCGCTCGGTCAGGCCGAGGTAACGTATCTTTCCCTCTTCCCGCAGTTTGACAAGAGCGGGCACAAGTTCGGATCTGCAGTAACCGTACTGGCCCGGCATGACACCGTGCAGGTGCAGGATATCGATGTGGTCCGTCCCCAGACGTCTCAAGCTGTCTTCCGTTGACCCGATGAGGTCTTCCGCCGTGCGATAGTCCGCCCCCAGGGGAGACGTGCCCGGCGCTACGATCCCGAGCTTGGTCGACAGGACAATGTCACCACGGCGGCCCCGGACCGCATCACCGACGATCTCCTCCGTGCCATAGGCCGCCGCCGTGTCGATCAGGGTCACACCGGCATCGATCGCGGTCCTGACCAGGGCCACCGACTGATCAAAACTACGGCCGTAGGACTGACCCAGGCGGGAGTGTCCGCCGCAGCCAAGCCCCGCCACACCGACTTCAAGTCCGGTTCGGCCCAACACCACCTTTTCCAGTTTGCTTTCCTCCGGTCAGATGACGGCAACTTGCGAAGGGTGCCCGGTCAACGATCCGGAAACGGGCACCGCCAAGCAGGCTCAGCCTGCCGGTATCTCGCCCATCACTTTGGGGACATGATAGCCCTTTTGCACGGCATCGCGCGCAAGCAGGCGCTGATACCAGGCTCTCACATTGGGAAATTGCGTCAGATCGATCTGCTGCCATTCATATCTGGAAATCCAGGGCCAGCAGGCCATGTCCGCGATGGAATAGTCACCGGCGATATAGTCCCGACCGGCCAGCTGGGTGTCGAGAACACGATAGAGCCGCTGCACCTCGGCGGCGTACCGCTCTTCGGCGTATTCCGCCTTGCCGGGATTGAAATGAAGGAAATGGTGCGCCTGACCGGCCATCGGTCCGAGGCCGCCCATCTGCCACATCAGCCATTCCATGACTTTCGCTTTTTCGAGCGGGTCCGCCGGCAGAAATTTTCCGTATTTTTCAGCGAGGTACCACATGATCGCGCCGGACTCCATGAGAGTCAGGCCAGTGTCGCGATCGACAATTGCAGGGATTTTGTTGTTCGGGCTGATTTTCAGAAATTCCGGCGTTTTCTGATCGCCCTGCCCGATGTTGATCGGGTGAACGTCATAGTCGACGCCCAGTTCTTCCAGAAGAATGGAAACCTTGCGCCCGTTGGGCGTTGTCCATGTGTAGAGATCAATCATGTCTGCAGGGTCCGTTATGTTTGTGCGGCAAGGTCAAGCGAAGGGTCGTCATTTGCCCAGGGGCTGAAGGGAGCAGGTATCAGGATCTTGTTTTCC
>JBCDEN010000569.1:0-3277 GCA_039179715.1 Pseudomonadota bacterium | reverse complement strand
GTTCGACCTGGGCCGCGTATTCCGCCCGGTATTTGCCGAGCCAGCCCATCGCGACGATCACGACCATGACCAGCAGCGCGGCCGTGCTGGTCAGGCCGGCCCACTTGGCTGTCCCGCCGATGCGCCGGTCGCTGGCAATCAGGACCATCGAGGCGATCGTCAGGAAGGCCACGATATAGATCGCCTGCAGAAAGCTTTGATACTTTTCAGCCGAGCTTTCTTCATGATTGGCGCGAAGGGTGGTGATCCGGTCCCTTAAGTAAAGCAGGGCATCGGCCTCCGTTCCGAGCTTGTCGCGGAAATAGGTGTCGCAAAATCTCAGACGGCCGCGGGATTCGATCTTTTCGGCGCACGCTTCCATGAACGACGTTGGCGTCGGCACGCGCTCGCCTCTGTCTGCGGTCTGGGCGGCCGCCGGGAGGACGGCGCCAAGAAACAGCACGAAGACGAGGGTTAAGCGGGTGAACAATGACATAGACGTTTGCCCCAAGATCCGGGTGATTAGGTGGACAGGCCGCCGAACAATGTCGGCAGATCCAGCGGACGGAAGCCGTAATGCTGGATCCAGCGGACATCCGCATCGAAGAAGGCCCTCAGATCCGGCATGCCGTATTTCAGCATCGCGATCCGGTCGATCCCCATGCCCCAGGCAAATCCCTGATAGACGTCCGGGTCGAGGCCGCAGTTCCGGATGACGTTCGGATGCACCATGCCGCAGCCGAGAATCTCAAGCCAGTCCTCGCCCTGACCGATCCTGACTTCGCCGCCGGAGCGGTCGCACTGGATGTCGACCTCCATCGACGGTTCGGTGAACGGGAAAAAGCTCGGACGGAAGCGCATCTTGATATCGTCGACTTCAAAGAACGCCTTGCAGAACTCCAGCAAAACCCATTTCAGGTGCCCGAAATGGCTTTCCTTGTCGATCACCAGGCCTTCGACCTGGTGGAACATCGGCGTGTGGGTCTGATCGCTGTCACAGCGATAGGTCCGCCCCGGAATGATCACGCGGATCGGCGGCTCCTGAGAGCGCATGGTGCGGATCTGCACGGGCGAGGTGTGCGTGCGCAGCAGCAGGCGTTCGCCGTCTTCTTTTTCATTGAAAAAGAACGTGTCATGCATTTCGCGCGCCGGATGGCCTTCGGGAAAATTGAGCGCGGTGAAATTCAGTTCGTCGGTTTCAATGTCCGGACCCTCGGCGATCGAGAATCCCATATCCGCGAAGATCGCGGTGAGTTCGTCGATCACCTGGCTGACCGGATGAATGCGCCCTGCTTCGGCGGGTGACGGCCGCAACGGCAGGGTCACGTCAACGGTTTCGCTGGCAAGGCGCGATTCGAGGGCCGCTTCCGCAAGGATGTCCTTGCGCGCGCTGATGGCGTCGGTGATCCGTGCTTTCAGCCCGTTGAGCGCCGGACCCATCACCTGGCGCTCTTCCGGTGTCATCTTGCCGAGCGTTTTCATCTGCTCGGAGATCTTGCCCTTCTTGCCAAGGGTCGTGACCCGGAGGTCCTCAAGGGCGGTTTCGGTCTCCGCGCCGTCGATGGCTGCAAGGAGATCGGTTTCTAAAACGTCGAGATTTGACATGCGTGCTCGGTTGTCGGTGCGCGCGCCGCGCGCGGAAATGAAAGTCGGGGTCTTTTAGCGAATAATGACGCTGAATGCCACGGCCTCGACCGCATTATTGCGTGAGCCCCCGGTGAATGGGAAAACGCCGCTTTTCTGGGATGAAAGACCTGGCGCCTCAGCGCATAAATCGCCCGCAGGCAGGGCCCTGAAGCTCGGGCACGCGCACGGCAAAGGCACGCAGGCGCAACGGAGTTGCGGCGTGGCCGGAAGAAGGGTGCGGGGTCGTGCGGTCGGTCATGGGCCGCCACTGTAACGGAAGACGAGGCGTAGGCAAGGGGAAAGGCAGGCTTGCTTGACAGGCCTTGGCTGACGGAAAGCGGGTGAGGGGATAAACCACGGTGAGACATGCAAACGTCTGATCCCTCACCCTGACCCGTTCCCGGCGGGAGAGGGGAGAGACACCCAGCGACCTAACAATGCATTTGACAAAAGTATTTCGGTCTTCACCAACTCAGGCCACACGGCGCAGTGGGTTCCGGATTTCCGCTGCGCTTCAACCGGAGCAACAAGACCATCGACGGATGATCGCCTCACGAGACGTGTTTCGGGCCAAACCAGCCAGCATCGGGCCGGGCGCCGGCAAGACGCTGAAAAAGGTCTGCCGTCATTTTCCTGGTGACAAAACCCGATGAGTTTATGTCTAAATCAAAATGAATATTTGAAATAATACTACAATTACGCAAAATAAATGACACTTTATCATCTAATTTCTTCTATATCGTAATATTAGAATCGATTCATCAAGTAAATATAAGGTCGATTTCACCCTTTTGACGGTTCGCCGTGAGGAGACGCTTAGGCATGTTTGAGCACGCAAGTCTTTCCAGCCATTCTTGAGGAAAACGCGATGAGCACGACACTTGACTCTTCTGCCGCTGCGCCCGGTGAAGGGCTCCTGACCTTTTACCTGGCAGATGCCGACACCAACGAGATCATCCGATACTTGTCTCCCGGCGACGACATCGACGCGGCCGACTATGCGGGGCGGAATGTCACCATCGCTGCCCGGGCGACCGAGGGCGGGTCCTCGATCGGAAGCGTGGAGCTGACGCTCGGGGGCACGACCCGCGTCGAAAATGTCAGCCCGTTCGCCCTGTTCGGCGACATCAACGGCAATTACAGCGGCTCGACCAGTTTTACATCGGGCGAACAGTCCCTCGGCGTGAAGGTTTACAGCGGAGCGAACAAGACCGGCAGCCTGCTTGACACGTTCACGCTTCCCTTCTCGCTCGAGGAGAGTGCTCCGGGAGACCCGACGCCACCGGAAGACGATCCCGTCATCATCGCGCCGGACGCCTTGATCAACCAGTTCGAGCACGTGTTTTTCCATTTTGACGGAAACAACAACGATCCGGACGACATCGCCGCGATCCCGGTTGCCGCTCTTCTGGCGAAGGCGGCCGGGATCGAGGACAAGACCACGCTGCTCTACGGCAACAATCTTGCCGAGGCCAATGCAAGCGGGCGCAAGGCCAAACTCGACGACGGCGGTGACCTCGCGAAAGACCTTGGCCTTGATGCCTATAACTACCAGGACGACATCGACGGCACGACGGCGCTTCTGGTTGAAAAGCTGAATTCGGGTCAGAAGGTGCTGATGATCGAGGGTGGCCCGATGGAAGCTGCCTATCGCGCCCTTGCGCAAACAGAC
>JBCDEN010000706.1:0-2507 GCA_039179715.1 Pseudomonadota bacterium | reverse complement strand
CGCTGGGCTCCTCAAAACCGGCAATCATTCGCATGAGGGTTGTCTTGCCGCAGCCGGACGGCCCCAGAATGGAGAAGAACGAGCCGCTCGGGATGTCGAACGAGACCTCCTTGACCGCGCTGAAGGAGCCGAAATTCTTGGATACGCCGAGGGCTTCGAGATCGTAGGGGGAAGTGTCTGTCATCAGGGCACGCCAGCTGCAAAGTCAGAAAGCAGGGGGATACCGGCTTTGCGCGATATCCCCCTTTTGTGTTGAGCCTTTAGCTCTTTTCAGTGAAGGGCGGACGGGACCGCCCCCCGATCATCAGCCGCCTGTCGCCGCCTTGATCTTTTCAAGCGTCTTGCCTTCCATGTCTTCCACTCCCGGAGGAATGTTGGCGAAGAATTTCAGGTTGTCGATGTCCTCTTTGGTGAAGGCCGCGTTGACCGCTGCCTTCTTGTCTTCCGGCAACAGGTCCTGGCCGCCCTGGACGGCAGCGATGGCGCCGGTGCTGGCGGACATCAGCGTGACGTTTTCCGGGCGCAGCACGAAGTTGATCCACTTGTAGGCGGCATCATCCGCCTTGGCCTTGCGCGGCAGCGCAAACGTGTCGATCCAGGCAAGAGCGCCTTCCGCGGGCGGCACGAAAACGATGTTTTCGTTCTGGTCGAACAGCTTGTAGGCGGTGGAGTCCCAGGTTTCGGAACCAACGATTTCACCCGACAGCATCATTGCGGAGAGATCGTCGCCACCCTTCCAGTAGGCCTTGATGTTGTCCTTGCACTCGATCAGCTTGTCCGCGACCTTGTCGAGAATGCCCTGGTACTTCTCGAGGTCGGAATAAGCGGCGAACGGGTCCTCGCCCATGGAAAAGGCTGTGCCGAGAAGGATCGTGCGCTTCAGGCGCATCGACGTCTTGCCCTTGTATTCCGGATTGCACAGGTCCGCCCAGCTTTTCAGGTCCGGCGCCTTGGTCTTGTCGGCCATCAGACCCGAAGTGCCCCACTGGTGCGGAACGGCATAGACCTCGCCGTCGATCGTGGTGTTGGCCTTCACACCGTCCAGGAGCTTGGCCTCCATCACGGAGGTATCGATCTTGGACAGGTCGAGCGGCTTGTAGATGTCATACTCGAGCTGAGCCGCATAGATGCGGTCGTGGCTCGGCTGCGCGAGGTCGAAACCGGCACCGCCCGTGGCGCGTAATTTCGCGATCATTTCCTCGTTGTTGGAAAAGGTCACCTCAACGTCGATATCCGGATATTCCGCCTCGAACTTTTCAATAAGCTCGTCCGGCGCATAGGAGCCCCAGGTCAAAAGGCGGAGCGTTTCGGCCTGTGCCGATCCGGCACCGGCGAGCATGGTCGCCGCCAAAAGGCCTGCGAGAGTTGATTTGAAATGCATGACTTCCTCCATGACTGCGCACAGTAAAAAAAGCGGAAACAAAGGTTAGAAGTGGATTGGCCTGTTAAATATAGCCATTACAGATAATTTAGCAGTCCAATTCATCAGGCAGACAGTCTCTTACAATGGCCGGTCGTGACAATTTTCTCAAGTATGTCGATGCCTTTTCGGATTTCATCCGGGTTGGTGCTGCCGAAGCCGAGCACAAGACCGCGCTGTGAAATCGGGGCGAGAGCGTAACGGGACAGCGGCACCGTGGTGATGCCCTCTTCCGCAGCCCTGGCGACAATAAGGTTCTCGTCAAGGGACGGAGCCACGAGCCCGACGGCATGAAAGCCGCTTCTTGTCGGCTGCAGGTCGATCCGGCCTGCCAGTCTTCGGGCTTCTTCCATCAGCGCGTCGTGACGCTCCTTGTAGAGCTGGCGCATGGTGCGGATATGCGTGGCGAACATGCCCTCATCCATGAAATCGGCAACGATCGCCTGGGTAACGGTCGGCACACCGGCAAGCCAGGTCTGGCAGACGCGCTCGACGCTCTCCACCAGCGGTTCGGGAACAAGCACGAACCCGAGCCTGAGCGCCGGAAAAAGCGATTTGGAGAAGGTGCCGACATAGATGACGCGCCCGTGCGTATCGATGCTTTTCAGGGTCGGCGGCGGTTGATCGCCGTAATAGAACTCGCCGTCATAGTCGTCTTCCACGATCATGGCATCGGCATCGTTGGCCGCCTTCAAAAGCGCGAGCCGGCGGGACAGGCTCATGACATGACCGAGCGGCTGCTGGTGAGACGGGGTGACGAAGGCGAGGCGGAAGTGCGGCGCTTTCGACAGACCGTCCTCGATACAAAGGCCGTCGTCGTCGACCTTCACCGGAACAGGGGAAGCGCCAATTGCGACGAAGGCATTGCGGGCACCGATCGCACCCGGGTTCTCGAACCAGATCGGCTCGCCCGGATTGACCAGCAAACCGCCGACGAGTGAGAAGGCACGCTGGGCGCCGTTGGTAATGAAGATCTGCTCGGGTGCGCACTTGATGCCGCGCGAGGCGTTGAGCTGGCGCGCGATCGCGTTGCGGAGGCCCGGATATCCCGACGGTTCGCCGTAGCCGGTCACGTGATCGCGCTCCT
>JBCDEN010000210.1:0-6609 GCA_039179715.1 Pseudomonadota bacterium | reverse complement strand
CTCATCAAGGCGCGGAAGCGCAGGAAACGTGGCTCATTTTCAAGCCTTTCGCAACGCGGAGGAGGCGCAAGCCGGTCAAATCCGGAGGACATGGAAATGAACTCGCCCCGCGGCGTCAGCTTGGCTGGCCGGGCAGGAAGCCCGCTCAGCACACCCTTCCTGACGGGATGTCGCCATTTCGCATGCCATTTCAGTCTCATTTATGGGTCCATCACCCAGTCATCTGAATCTGAAGTTCGGCTCATTTTGCAGCGGACTTCGAACGAACTTCAAATTCACCGCACTAGGTGAAGGATCTGTAGTTGCAGAGCTAGGCGGTGTGCATCCGCGCGTCCCGCAGCTTGAGAGACTGCACGGGAAGTGCGATCCTATCGTGGCTATGTATCGACCATGAAATGACAGGCCTCCCGCGACCCCTCTGGCTCCTGCAAAAGCCTCACGTCCGGTTCGCGGTTCATGTTCGTTCTCTCCGGCTTGAGAGCTTGATTACCAATCGGTAAGTACCACTTCACGAATGGTAAGTTTCCGATCAAATGCTATGATTGTGCCATGACCGGACAAATCGATTCTCCGAAGAAGAAATTCATCGACACGGCGCTTCGCCTGTTCGCAGAACGTGGTTTTTACGGCGCATCCCTTGCCGATGTCGCGGATGAACTGGATCTAACCAAACAGTCGATCCTCTATCATTTCAAGACGAAGGAAGCCCTTTATCGCGCTGTGCTCTCGGATGTTTCCCGGCGTTTCGACGCAATGCTAGACGAGGTCACGGGACTGGATCAGGGAGCGGAAAAGAGACTGCGCTTTTTCCTGCAAAGACTGCTGGAACACGCACAGCATGCTCCCCATGACGTCCGGCTTGTTGCCAGGGAACTGCTCGACGATGTGGCACGTATTGAAACCGGCGGGGCGTTGCACCTGAAGCCGTTGCTGGAAAAGAGCGTCGAGCTTCTGACCGACCTGCCGAAGTGGCGCTACCGGTCCGAGGCGGAGCGCACAGCCGCCGCCTGCCAGTTGATCGGCGCGGTCAGCTACTTTGCGATTTCGCAGCCCACGCTCAAAGCCCTCTGGGGACAGAGCAAACTGGACGATACAAAAGATGCCTTCCTGTCCACCTTGCTTCTGCGTCTGTAAGCAGGGCCCCTGACGCAGGAAAGGACCGGGGCGCAGACACCCCTGATCTAGACAAGGGCCGGGACGCAAGCGCCCCGGCCTGCTCGTTACTTGCGCAATGTCATGGCCGGATTATGCGCGAAGAAATTGAACGGCATGATGTGCACCGTTTTCCATTCCGTCGACATGACCGGCCAGTCCTCCATGCGCGGAATGTGGTGGAACCCGGCCGTGAACCAGGACACCACGTCCTGACCCATCAGCGGCCTGTCGGCCTTGACCCATTCTGCAAGCGTATCGGACCCGTCGCTCTGCATGGCGTATTTTCCGCCGGCATAGCGCTGATCGGGGTCATGCACCGTCGTCCAGGAAGAATACTCGATATAGGCGTTTCGCTTGAACGGAGGATCGTTCTCGAAATCGAACGGACCATAGGCGATCGATCCGTGATGGATCATCCAGCCCGGCGTCTGTCCCAGATAGCCTTCCCGCGCCGGATTGGTGATATGCACATGCTTGGGCTTTGAAGCACTGAAGCGGTAGCGTGCGTCCAGTTCGCTGTCGGGCATCTCGTGCTTCCAGGTCCACATCGACTTGCGCGGATGGTCGGGATCGAGTTCGGCTGGAACGATCTCCATCGTGCCCATGTGATTGACCGGCTGATCGATGTCGAAGTCGATCCGGAAATTGAAATAGTGATCGTGATTGGCGGCCACCAGGTTCGGCGCGATCAGCGTTCCGTACTTGGTGTCCTCCGCGGCGGTCGCATCCTTCATCGACGTGGAGGCGACACCCTTGACCGCATCCAGACCGGTTGCGCCGATCTTGATGAAAATCTGTCCGTCCTGCTTCAGCCGGTAGTCGATCAGGTAGTCGTAATTGCCCACCTCGGATGCGGTGCGCACGACGAGCTCGGTCTCAGGGCGTCCTTCCGCCGGTGTGAACTGGTCCGGACCTTGCGCGAAAATCTCGAAATGACGCCAGGCCGGATCGCCGATGTTGCGTTCAAAAATGCAGATCGCGTCCGGTATCTCCAAGGGAGCACCGCTGTCGTCCGTGATCAGGGCGGGCAGGAACGTTGCATAGTCCGGGCAGTCGATGCCGGCCCGCAGCGGTGTCAGGAACAGGCCGAACCCGTATTCCCCGCTGTCCATGTACGTCCGCCAGTACCACCCCTCGGTCGGGTCCATGTAGGGCACGAACACTTCGGACAGATGCATCTGGTAGATCACGGAACGCCAGGTGCCCTGGTCGTTCGCGTCGAGATTGGAAATGACCAGTCCCGGGCGCTTGTCGATGCGGAAGTTGAAACGCCAGATGTCCCATTCCACATGGCTGCCGTCGATCTTGTAGTTGGGGCCGCCCTCCTGCTTCAGGAGCACGCGATTGGTTTCGGGGCGAAGCGGTGCACGCTCCGCGATCTCCTCTTCCGTGTACCCCCACGGGTCCTGAGGTATCGGCACAACACCGGTATCGACAACCTCAATGACTTCCTTCTTGCCGACGTCGAACAACGTGAACAGTCCCTCGATGGGTTTGGCATAGAAGTTCGTGCCGGTCGGGTTCTGGTAGCACGGGATCTTCATCAGACGGGAATTCTCGAACTCCGGCGTGAAGAAGTTGCCGGCCGTCAGCGGAAGGCAGAATGCATCCCCGGGCGTCAGCCCGCGCGCTTCCAGACCGGCAATCATGTCCGGATGCGACAGCCCGCCTTCAAGCGCGGTCATGAATTCGGCAAACAGGATCATCGGCTGTCCGCTATCCGGGATAGCCGCATTGCTTTCAACGGTGCCCTGCGTGATGTTGACAACGGCCTCGCTGAACCCGTTCGCGGTCGTGAACTGGACCATGGCTTTGCGGTCGAGCGCATCGCCTTCCGTCCACGCCAGCACATCCGCCTTGGGCGGTTCTTTCAGTTCGATCAGAGGAAACAGCGTTTCGTCCGTAACGGTTCCGCTGTCTTTCAGGATCTGGTTGATCTTCTGGTATTCGTCAGCCATCAGCCCATCCAGCGGATGCGCAAGCGCGCTGGTTGCCATGCCGGCCAAAAGCGCGCCCGAGGCCAGGATCTGCTTGATTTTCATGAACCCTCTCCGGTTTCTGTCGTTGAGTCCGAAACCGGCGACGTAGAAACGGCACAGTCGTCCTCGATCACAAAGCCTCCTCCCGGTTCGTGATCCTGTGCGTGCTTTCCTGGACCGGCTCCCCCGCGAGCACGATACCAAAACAGACGGAACCGTCTTGGGTGAGGACGCCAAAGGCTTTGGTTCAGAGCGACACTTTTTTTCTGAGATCTCCGGGCGGCATCCCGAATCTGTCACGGAACGCCCGATAAAAATGGGAAAGATCGTTGAACCCGCTCTCATAGGCCACATCGGCGATCGTGTTGCGCCCTGTGCCTTCGCTGTTTGCATTGAGACGGGCGCGCGCCGTTTCAAGACGAACCGCAAGCAGCCGCTTGCCGGCCGGTTCGCCGAGTGCGCCAAACTGCCTTTGCAGCGTGCGCGGGGAAACCTGCAGAAGTTCTGCCAGTTTCTGCGGGCCGAAATCAGGATCCGTCGCGTGCCTGTCGATCAACGACAATGCCCTCGACAACACGCCCTTCGACGTTCTGTCCTGCAGCGCTTCCTGATGTTCGACGCTTCTGAAATAAGCCCCCAGGATGCTGAGAAAGGCTTCCCCATGATGCGGCGCGACACTTGCGTCGTCGGAAAAGATCTTGGTCAGGACGGCGCGCATTGCAACAAACAGGGGATCTGAACGGTCAATGGCAATACCGCCGGTACAGATCGCGCCGAAGCGGTGCAGCATCTCCGATCTGGGAAGATGGATCGACACCTGCCGGGCATCGACGCCGTTGTAGACAAACTCCGAAGAATGCGCACTGTCAACGAGATACATGTCCCCGGGTGCGAGGCGAACCGATGTTTCGTTCTGGTGGATCCAGCAGTTTCCCTTGTCCTGAATGACAAGAAAGAGATGCTCGCCCGGGTCCCGCCTGATCATGCGCTTGTCCCTGAGGACCCGCTTTGCATTCAGGGAAATGATCGCCGTTTCGAAGCGGGACACACTCATGGTGGAGACGTCGCCGTTCACGCGCCCGCTACCGGGATCCGGCGGTTCGATTTCAAAATCGCCACAGATATTCCGGATGTTTCCGGTCAGTTCCTCGACAGGCTGCGGACGGGCACGCGTCGGTGCCAGCGGGGTTACGGCGAGATCCATGTTGTCAGGTATCATTCGATCGACCTGTTCGCGGCAGATGATGGGCCGGAGCGACGCTTGCTGTGGATCAAGTCTAGCCTCGGTGGTGCATCCCGGTAAAGGGAAGACCGGACATCCGGCAAATGACAACCAGGATCGCATTGCAAGCCTGGAAGTGCAGACCCCGTTGCCACCCTTTGCGGCGGAACGCTTCCCGGCTGATTGTCCAATACACCCTCCCGTTCAAGGCATCCGTCCGGTCAAACCGCTTGCGATGCCCGGTTCAAGTGGGCACCATGAGGAACGGTCGGCTCGGCATCGTCCGACGCGACCCATTCCAGGCATCAACTCAGACAACACTATAATTGATCGACCGGACGGTTTATGCAATAAAGGATTTGCGGACCCCGGGGAGCGGGAGGTCCAGGGAGTGGAAAATGACGCAAAGCCAAACCGTTGTCTCGATCCTTGAGAACGGCGTCCTGCATGTGACGTTGAACCGTCCGGACAAGCTGAATGCGTTCAACGAGGACATGCACCTTGCGCTTCGAGCCGCCTTCGAGCAGGCAGCAAACGACGATGCGGTCCGTGCCGTCCTCCTGACCGGAGCCGGGCGCGGCTTTTGCGCGGGCCAGGACCTTGGCGACCGCGATCCGCGCAAAAGTGATGCAAAACCGGATCTCGGCCATACGCTCGACACCTTCTACAATCCAACGCTGCGCCTGATGCGGTCGCTGGAAAAGCCGATCATATGCGCGGTCAACGGGGTCGCCGCCGGTGCGGGCGCGAATATTGCGCTTGCCTGCGACATTGTTCTGGCGGCGCGTTCGGCCAAATTCATTCAGGCTTTTTCCAGGATAGGCCTCATACCGGATGCCGGCGGCAGCTGGTCCCTGACACGCATTCTGGGAGAGCCCCGAGCCAAGGCGCTCGCTCTGCTCGCCGAACCCTTGATGGCAGAACAGGCGGAAGCCTGGGGTCTCATCTGGAAGACCGTCGACGACGCATCCCTGCTGGACGAAGCACGCACGATCGCAGCGCGGCTCGCCAGCGGACCGACGATAGGCCTCGGATTGACGAAACGGCTGATCCAGGCAGCACCGACGCAGGATATGGAAACACATCTCGACATGGAGAGGGACTGCCAGCGAACGGCCGGATTTACGGATGATTACGCGGAAGGCGTGACTGCTTTCCTGGAGAAACGCCCGGCCGTGTTCAAGGGACGCTAGCATGAAACCCACCGCCGAAATGACCGCTCAGGAGCTCGCCGAAGCCTGCGCCCGCATCATGTGGGAAGACGACAACGCCTCCCAGGGACTGGGGATGGAACTGGTGCGCATCGCCCCGGGCGAAGCCGATATGCGCATGACGGTCACGAAGGCCATGACGAATGGTCATGGCAACATGCATGGCGGTTTTCTTTTCACGCTGGCCGACAGCGCATTCGCCTTTGCCTGCAACACCTACAACCAGGTGACGGTCGCCCAGCATTGCGCGATCACCTATGTCAAACCGGGTACGCTCGGGGATGTCCTGACCGCGCGTGCACGCGAGGTCTCCAGAGAGCGGCGATCGGGCATTTACGACATCAGCCTTACGCGTGACGACGGCACGGTGATCGCGGAATTTCGCGGCCATTCGCGCACCATCAACCGCACGTTCTTGGACGAATAAGCAGAAACGGCGCATTCAGCGACCCGGGAGGACCCTCGATGATCGATCTCACCCCTGACCGTGACAGTCTCGACCCCATCGAGATCGCCAGCCGCGACGAGATTGCAGACCTGCAGCAGAAACGCCTGGCCTGGACCCTCACGCACGCCTACCGGAACTCTCCGTTCTTCAAACAGCAGTTCGACAGGAACGGCGTCCACCCGGACGATTTCAAATCGCTCGCCGACCTTGCCAAGTTTCCGTTCACGGTCAAGCAGGACCTGCGCGACACCTACCCCTTCGGCATGTTTGCAACGCCGAGGGAAGACCTGGTCCGCATTCATGGCTCGTCCGGCACCACCGGCAAACCCACGGTTGTCGGCTACACGGCAAATGATATCTCCAACTGGGCCGACCTTGTCGCGCGTTCGATCCGGGCCGCCGGCGGGCGCAGGGGCGACATTCTCCACAACGCCTATGGCTACGGTCTGTTCACCGGCGGTCTTGGGGCCCATTACGGCGCTGAAAAACTCGGTTGCACGGTGGTCCCGATTTCCGGCGGCATGACGGAACGCCAGGTCACGTTGATCGAGGACTTCCGGCCGGACGTGATCACCGTAACGCCGTCCTACATGT
>JBCDEN010000459.1:0-4097 GCA_039179715.1 Pseudomonadota bacterium | reverse complement strand
GACATTGTAGTTCTGGGCCATGCCGCCATAACCGACGCGGTCCTTGTTGCCGGAAAAGTCGGGCCAGTTCGGATGACTGGTCGAGCGCGGGGCGGAGAACGGGATACCGCAGACGGACCCGGACAGGCTGAAATGGCAATGGCCGAAAAAGATATGCCGGATAACATGCTTGTAGTCTTCCAGAATGTCCTGAAACGCCTCCACCTGGACGATACCGATCTGATCCGCGTTGGCGACATGGACGGTCATCGGATTGTGATGCAGGAAGGTATAGGCGTTCGAGCCCTTGCGCAGGGCGTCGTCGAGCGCGGCGCGCAGCCAGGCCTGACGTTTGTCGCAATAGTGGCCTTCGTGCGTTCCGGGCTCGTTCGTGTCCAGAAACAGAAAGTGCCCCTTCGGTGTTTTCTCCACCCACTGGACAAAGCCGTTTTCGTCGACCGGTGACTGCGGGAATGCGGCTAGAAACGCAGTCCGGTCGTCGTGATTGCCGATCATGAGACGCGGGCTCAGCGAACCCAGGCTGGTTTCCTGTAAGAGCGACGTCAGAAATTCGTAATTCGCTGCTGTGCCGTGATGCGCAAGGTCGCCCGAAATCACCACCATGTCTGCGTCGGCGCAGTGCTCCAGAACGTGTTTGGCACAGGCCCGGAAGTTGTCGGCAGGGACAGACCCCATGATGGGATCATCCTGAATATGGGTGTCCGAGATGTGAACGATCTTCAAGGCAGTTGCTCCGCTCCAGACAGTGTCGGGAACTGATTTCGCAGTTTGCGGAGAAAGTCAATCACGCGGTGCGCGCGGCAAGACGGTACGATCTCTTGCGTGGATTGTCTGATGAAGGGAAGGCCTCTTTCATATGTATACAGTGTATAAAACATCACAATATTTTCAATCAAGCCTGGATTTCGTGCTATGATTTTTGCATATTTTCCGTGAGGCCTGCATGACTGCAAAACAGATCGATCAACTCCTGGCGCTTCCGTTCAGCGGAGATGTGCCGCGTGCGCCTGCCTTCATCGTCACGCTCTACGGCGATGCGATCGAACCAAGGGGCGGGACGTTGTGGATGGGGGATCTTGTCAGCTGTTGCGCGGAGCAGGGGATCAGCGAAAGTCTGGTCAGGACCGCGGTCTCCAGGCTTGTCGCGGCCGGCAAGCTTCTGGGTGAGCGGATCGGACGCCGAAGTTTCTACAGGCTCACCGAACAGGCGCAGGCGGAATTCAGAACCGCGTCTAAGGTGCTTTATGCGCCCCCACCGGCGGCGCGCGGTTGGCTGCTCGCCCTGAGGGCGCGTGCGGCGCTGCCGGATGGCTGGGTCTCGCTGGGCAATGGTGTTGCTCTTGCTCCCAATCGCTCAGATATCGGCCGCGCTGCCGGTGCGCTCGTATCCGGCGAGGCGATCGGGGAACGGAAAGACTGGCCGGAGCTTGCCGCTGACCTTTGGGATCTGGGCGTTGTCGGCGAGAGGTACCGTTCGTTTCTGAAGCGCTATGGCGCGCTCGGAGACATGCTGCGTGACCGGAGGCTGAAAGATATTGACGGCAAGGCTGCGCTGGCCTTGCGGCTGTCGCTCATCCATCACTATCGGCTGGCAGCGCTGAAAGACCCGCGTTTGCCGCGCGAAGCCTGGCCCGAAGACTGGCCCGCGCCCGACGCACGGCGGCTTTTCGTCCGCGTCTACCTCGCGCTCGCCTCGGCAGCGGACGGGTTCATCGGGCGGTCATTCAGCGATTCCCTCGGTTTGCTGCCCTCTGCGACGGAGGCGACGGACCTGCGGCTGGACAGACTGGGACGCGAGGCCGTTTCATTCACGGGCTGAGCTGCAGGCCGTTGCACGATGGCAGATCAAAGGATCACACTTTCTTTTGAAATAGGGTTCCATGTGTGATGTTTTGATGTTATAACGCTGACCGTTCGGTCGATGAATATAAATCGGCTGCGAGTTTGCTGCGGGAGAGAGCAATGCCGGAAGCCTTTGTCTGCGATGCAGTCCGTACCCCGATCGGGCGTTATGGCGGTGCCCTGGCATCGGTGCGCGCAGACGATCTGGCCGCGATTCCCCTTGCAGCACTGAAAGACCGCAATCCCGAAGTCGACTGGGATGCGGTCGACGATGTTATCCTGGGATGCGCCAATCAGGCGGGCGAAGACAACCGCAATGTTGCGCGCATGGCCATACTTCTGTCCGGTCTGCCCGTCTCTGTTCCCGGGACGACTGTCAACCGTTTGTGCGGGTCCGGCATGGACGCGATCGGGCTGGCCGCCCGGACGATCCGCTCAGGAGATGCAAATCTGATGCTTGCCGGCGGTGTGGAAAGCATGAGCCGTGCGCCGTTTGTTGTCGCAAAGGCCGGATCCGCGTATTCGCGTAATGCGGAAATGTACGACACGACGATCGGCTGGCGCTTCAAGAACAAGCGGCTTGAAGGCGCTTTCGGTGCGCATTCGATGCCTGAAACGGCCGACAACGTCGCCGAAGACTACGCAATATCGAGAGCCGATCAGGACAGGTTTGCGGCCGAAAGCCAGCGCCGCTGGTACGCTGCGCAACGGGCGGGTGTGTTCCGGGACGAGATCGTTCCCGTCACGATCTCGCGGCGCAAGGGCGAGCCGATCATCGTTGATACGGACGAGCATCCGCGCCCTGGAACCAGCGCGGAAGCCCTGGCGAAACTGCGCGGTGTCAACGGCCCGGATCTCACCGTGACGGCGGGTAATGCGTCCGGGGTCAATGATGGTGCAGCCGGTGTTGTTGTTGCCTCGGAGGCGGCGGCACGCGCGAACGGGCTTGTTCCGAAGGCAAAGGTAGTTGCGATGGCAGCGGCCGGCGTGCCGCCCCGGATCATGGGGATCGGGCCGGGCCCGGCGACCCGGAAGGTGCTCGATCTTGCAGGTCTTGCGCTTGAGCAGATGGATGTGATCGAGCTCAACGAAGCCTTCGCATCGCAGTCACTGGCTGTTCTGAGGGAGCTGGGGCTGCCGGATGACGCTGCGCATGTCAACGCAAACGGCGGCGCGATTGCGCTCGGCCATCCGCTGGGAATGTCCGGAGCGCGGCTGGTACTGCATGCGGCCTATCAGTTGCAGCGCACGGGCGGCACCTACGCGCTCTGCACGATGTGCGTGGGTGTCGGGCAGGGCATCGCGCTGGTGCTGGAGCGGGTGTAGGATCGGAAATGCACAAGGCCTGAACAGGTGTTTTTGGAGGAATTGCGATGTATGCGCAGCTCGTGAAATCAGATGGTCTCAAGTCTCGCGAGGACATGTCGCCGGAAGAACGTGACTTCCAGGACCGGGTCGACAACGGTGAGAAGATCGAACCGAAGGACTGGATGCCGGACGGGTATCGCAAGACCCTGATCCGCCAGATCGGTCAGCACGCCCATTCGGAAATCGTCGGACAGCTGCCGGAAGGCAACTGGATCACCCGTGCGCCAACCCTGGAACGCAAGGCGATCCTGCTGGCGAAGGTTCAGGACGAAGCCGGGCACGGTCTGTATCTTTATTCGGCGGCCGAGACGCTCGGTGTGTCCCGGGACGAGCTTCTGGAAAAACTGCATTCGGGCAAAATGAAATACAGCTCGATCTTCAACTATCCGACCTTGAACTGGGCGGATATCGGCGCTGTCGGCTGGCTCGTCGACGGCGCGGCAATCATGAACCAGGTGCCGCTGCAGCGGACCTCCTACGGTCCCTACAGCCGGGCAATGATCCGCATCTGCAAGGAGGAGAGCTTCCACCAGCGTCAGGGCTACGCGATCATGATGAAGCTGGCCACCGGGACGCCGGAACAAAAGGAAATGGCTCAGGACGCGCTGAACCGGTTCTGGTTTCCCTCGCTGATGATGTTCGGACCGTCCGACAAGGATTCCGTGCACTCGGCGCAGTCGATGGCGTGGAAGATCAAGATGAACACCAATGACGAACTGCGTCAGAAGTTCGTCAACGAAACCGTGCCGCAGGCCGATTATCTCGGCCTCAAGGTGCCCGATGAGACACTTTCCTGGAACGAAGACAAGCAGGGTTACGATTTCGCCGAACCGGACTGGTCGGAGTTCTTTGAAGTGCTGAAAGGCAATGGTCCGTGCAACCGTGAG
>JBCDEN010000414.1:0-4461 GCA_039179715.1 Pseudomonadota bacterium | reverse complement strand
CGTGATGCTCCAGATCGCGGAGCACATCCATGAAGTCGGCCCAGACGAAGTGGGGCAGCATGAATCGGTCGTGCAGCGTGGTGCCCCATCGCGTGAGATTGCCGGACAGCGGGTGCTGCCAAAGCCGGGCAACAAGCGCGCGCAGCAGCAGTTGCTGCGCCAGGCTCATGCGCGGATCCGGCGGCACCCGCTGTCCGGCAATCTCACGCGATGGGGCACCACGCTGCACGACCGATTCATGCTGCCCCACTTCGTCTGGGCCGACTTCATGGATGTGCTCCGCGATCTGGAGCATCACGGTTTTGCAATGCGTCCGGAATGGTTCGAGGCCCAATGCGAATTCCGCTTTCCCTTCTGCGGGGAAATCGAGGTTGAGGGCGTCCACCTGGAACTGCGCCAGGCCCTGGAGCCCTGGCACGTTCTCGGCGAGACCGGAGCAATCGGCGGCACGGTCCGCTACACCGACAGCTCCACCGAACGCCTGCAGGTCAAGCTTTCGGCGGGCGATCAGGAACGCTATGCCGTGACCTGCAATCGCAGGCTGATCCCGCTCACGAAAACGGAGACCAACGGCATTGCGGTTGGCGGCGTGCGCTACAAGGCCTGGCAGCCGGCCATGGCGCTTCATCCCGTGCACCCTGTCGATGCGCCGCTGACCTTCGATATTTTCGATCGCTGGAGCGGCCGGGCCATCGGCGGCTGCGTTTATCACGTTGCGCATCCGGGAGGCCGCAGCTATGACACGTTCCCCGTCAACGGAAACGAGGCGGAGGCGCGCAGGCTTTCACGCTTCGAGCCGCACGGCCACACACCCGGGCTTTACACGCCGCAGACCGAACACCCGCACCCGGAGTTTCCATTGACCTTGGACCTCAGACGCCCTGTGGGTGTATAAGGATCTTACGGCTTTGAAAGGCCCGGCACGGGAATCACGGAATGAGTTTGGACGAAACGGCAGAAACAGACGGTCCGGGATACGGTTTGTTGAAATCCTACCGGCCGTTTCCGGGCGTTTCGGACGAACTCCTTGATCCGGCCGGAAACGTCCGGCCCGTCTGGCGGCCCTTCCTGGAGCACCTGTCCTCGCTGACGACGGACGACATCAACGACCGCTTCGCGCGCGGCAACCAGTATCTCAACGACGCAGGCGTCTATTTCCGCCAATACGGGCAGGACGGTGCCCTGGAGAGGGAATGGCCGCTGAGCCACATTCCCGTCGTCATCAGCGAGGGCGACTGGCAGGCAATCGCGGACGGCCTGGTTCAGCGCGCCGAACTCCTGGAGAAGGTCGTCGGCGACATCTACGGCGAAAACCGGCTCGTGTCCGACGGATATCTGCCCGCCAGATTGATCGCCCAAAGCCCCGAGTGGCAGCGCCCTCTCGTCGGCGTCACGCCGCGATCGGGATACTTCCTGCATTTCCTCGCATTTGAAATCGGCCGCGGCCCGGACGGGACCTGGTGGGTGCTGTCGGACCGGGCGCAGGCACCCTCAGGCGCCGGTTTCGCCCTGGAGAACCGGGTGGCAACCGGGCGCATCTTCAACGAATTCTTCGCCAAGGCCAATGTCCACCGGCTCGCCGGTTTCTTCCGCCGGTTCCGCGACCATCTGCTGGATCTTCGCGAAGAACAGGACAGCCGGGTTTCCATCCTGACGCCCGGACCCCTCAACGACACCTATTTCGAGCATGCCTATATCGCCCGATACCTGGGTTTCATGCTGCTTGAAGGAGAAGACCTGACGGTTGAAAACGGTCGCCTGATGGTGCGGACGGTCTCAGGTCTGAAACCGATCAGCGTCTTGTGGCGGCGGCTCGATTCGGCCTGGATCGACCCGGTGGAGCTGAACGAGGAATCGCATATCGGAACGCCCGGCATGGTGGAAGCGGTGCGCGAGGGCACTGTTACCATGGTCAACGCACTTGGCACCGGCATTCTTGAAACCCGGGCCTTGCTCGCGTTCCTGCCGCGCATCTGCGAGCACTTTCTTGGAACGCCGCTGAAGTTGCCCAACGTCGCGACCTGGTGGTGCGGCGAGGAGGCGACCCGCACCTATGTGAAGGACAATGCCGCGGCCATGATGTTCAGCCCGGCCCTTTCGACGGCCTTGCCCTTCACATCCGGACACACCGATTTTCTCGGCAGGGATTCTGAGAAGTTCCATAAGGGAATTCTGGAAAACTGGATCGATACGGAAAAGGGCAAGCTCGTCGCGCAGGAAGCCGTCACCCTGTCAACCACCCCGGCCTATCATGAGGGATCGCTGGTCCCGCGCCCGATGAGTCTGCGCGTCTTCCTGGCGCGTACGCAGAATGGCTGGGAGGTCATGTCCGGCGGCTTCGCGCGGATCGGCAAGGAGCCGAGCGCAAGCGCCATCGCCATGCAATCGGGTGGCTCGGCAGCTGATGTCTGGATCGTCGGCACACGCAAGCTGACGATGGACACCCTTCTGCATCAGAGCGAGTCTCCCTTCTTCAAGTCGCAGTCCGGGGCCCTGCCCGCCCGCGCAGCCGATAACCTCTTCTGGCTCGGACGCTATGTCGAGCGCGCCGAGGGAGCCGTGCGTCTCCTGCGCGCCTATCACGCGCGGCTTCTGGAAACCGCAGACCCCGAAGCGCCCCTGGTCGCGCGCACCGCGGAATATCTCGACGACATCGGCGTCGCGCCGGAAAACCCGATCCCCGAGGGGCTCTGCTCCATGCTGCAATCGGCGGTGAACAGTGCCGGCAAGGTCCGCGACCGGTTTTCCGTTGACGGTTGGCTGGCGCTCAATGACCTTGCACAAACGGCGAACGGCGCCCGGCGCGTCATGAAGGACGACGCGGACGTGCCCCGGGCCATGAGCCTGCTGCTCCGCAAGATCACCGGTTTTTCGGGACTGGTCCACGAAAACATGTACCGCTTTACCGGCTGGCGTTTCCTGAGCATCGGCCGCGCGCTTGAACGCGCCAACAGGATGGCCGACCTCCTGTCCGTCTTCACCGGACCGGACGCGCCTGACGGAGCGCTGGAACTTCTTCTGGAAGTCGGCGACAGCGCCATGTCCATGAGCCGGCGCTACGCGGTGTCGCTGAGCCACGCAACGGTGCTTGATTTGCTTGCCATGGATCCGAAGAACCCGCGCTCTGTCATGTATCAGCTCACGGACATGAAAGAACACATCGACGTCTTGCCCGGGGCTTCGGAAAACGGATATCTCTCCGACCTTGCCCGCGCGGTCCTGCAGGTGCACACCAGCCTGGCCGTTGCGACTCCCGAGACGCTGACCCAGGAAGCTCTGGGCGAGCTCAGGGACCAGATTGCATTCCTTTCGGCGGAGCTGTCAGATGCCTATATCCGCTAGCGTTCGGCGCTACAGTCCGAAAAACAGATTTGAGGATGCACAGTGCTTTACGACGTGAACCTCGAAATCACCTATGACTACGACAGCCCCGCGAATTCGGGCCGGCATTCGCTGCGCCTTGTCCCGGCAACAATCCCGGGCGAGCAGCGGCTGGTATCGTCTAGCGTCAGGCTCTCTCCTGGGCCGACGGAACGGCGGAACAGAACGGACTTTTTCGGCAATGCGGTGACCGACGCGGTCTTCCGCCGTGCGCATAACGAACTTGCCTTCAGGCTGACGGCCCGGATCGATCGCACCTCGGTGCCGCACGAGCTTGACATTTCGCCGCAACTGCCCCTCCTGAAGAAAGAACTGTCAGGCATTCAGTCCTTGGGGCCGGACGAACCCGTCCATTTTCTGACAGCGTCTCCGCGCCTGCCGCTGGCACCGGCCTTTGCCGTCTACGCCCAGGAACACACCAACCCGGAGATGAGTGCGGTCGCGGCGGTCGAGGCCATCGGCAAGGCGCTGCATGAGGATATGGATTTCGATGCCGATGCCACCACCGTCGACACGCCGGCAATCGACGCGTTCGAACGCCGGCACGGTGTCTGCCAGGACTTTTCGCACATCATGATCGCCTGCCTCAGGAGCATTGGAATTCCTGCCGGATATGTCAGCGGTTTCTTGCGGACGATACCGCCGGAAGGCCAGCAGCGGCTTGAAGGCGCTGACGCCATGCATGCCTGGGTGCGCGCCTGGTGCGGCATCGAAAGCGGCTGGATCGAATACGATCCCACCAACGCCCTGCGCGTCGGCCAGGACCACATTGTTGTCGCCCGGGGCCGGGATTACGGCGATACGGCGCCTGTAAAGGGTGTCTTGCGCACCTCCGGCACCCAGACCACAGGCCACAAGGTCGACGTCGTTCCGAGATAGCGCCGGCTGGCAGATGTTGTCCCGGGCATCTGCCGAGCGGGGAGCCACGGAGCCCGGTCCGGTGCCGACTGATGGAGGCACAAAACTATACAAACGTCCTACTGCGAACCGTCGTAGAGAGCACAACCGGAGCACTGCTGGAAAGCCTATCCAATATGGAAGTGTGTGGTGCATTGTTCTGTGTTGAATAGGAATTTAGGG
>JBCDEN010000296.1:0-5766 GCA_039179715.1 Pseudomonadota bacterium | reverse complement strand
CAGCTTGTCGAGCGCGAGGAACATCAACGCGCGGGATTTGCCGGCGGCAGGCGGCGCTTTGAGCAGGAGGAACTGAGCCGCGCGGGCGGCGTAGACACGGGCCTGCATCTCGCGCATGCCCATGGCGTTGGCCCCGCCCTAGAAGAAATGGCCCCCGTCCTGATCGGCGCTAACCCCGTCGGCCCCGAGGCGTTGATCGACAAACTCAACCGCCACCTGATCGACCACCGCTACGCCAAATCCGCGCTCGACACCGCGCTCTGGGACATCACCGCGCAGGCCGCAAACCTGCCCCTCTACGCCCTCGTGGGTGGGCGCCAACAACAGGACATGCCGCTCTATCACTCCATCACCTGCGTCGCCCCCGATGAGATGGCGCGCATGGCAAAAGATGCCCAGGACAAAGGCATGCAACAGTTCCAGGTCAAACTGGGTGCTGATGCCGATTGGACCGCCGATGTCGAACGCCTCACAAAGGTCCGCGAAACCGTCGGCCCCGGCCCCCTGGTCTATGGCGATTGGAACGCAGGCTCCACCCAACTGGAGGCCACCCGCGTGGGCCGCGCCGTGGCGCATCTCGACATCATGTTAGAGCAACCTTGTGAGACGATCGCCCAATGCGCTGCCGTCCAGCAAGCCTGCGGTTTGCCTATGAAACTTGACGAAACCGCCCATGACACGGCCACGCTTCTGGAAGGCTTTGAGCGCCGCTGCATGGATGCCGTCGCGCTGAAGCTGTCGAAATTCGGCGGCATTTCGGATCTCCGCCGCGCCCGCGACCTCTGCCTTCATTTCGGTGCGAAGATGTGCATTGAGGACACCTGGGGCTCGGATATCGCGACGGCGGCGGCGTTGCATGTCGCAGCATCGACACCGCCGCAGGCGATCCTTAACGTGTGCGACCTCTCCGGTTATGTTTATCCACGGCTTGATCCGGATGCGCCGGTTCGGGCCAATGGCCGGATCCATCCGCCCGAAGGCCCTGGCCTCGGTGTTGCGCCGGATCCGAATGTTCTGGGCGACCCCGTCCTTTCCCTTGCTGCATGAAGGAACCTGCAGATGAAAACATCAATCTCACAAGGTGATTGGAAAACACGTGCGGCGGCAGTCCTGCCGGCCGCCGGGTTCGGCAATTTCGACCCGGGCGTCGTTATCCGCAACGGCAAGGGCTCCCGGGTCTGGGACGAGGACGGCAACGAATTCATCGATTACCTGATCGGCTCCGGGCCGATGATCCTTGGCCACGGCCATCCGGAAGTTCTCGAAGCGGTGCAGGAACAGCTTGCCGACGGCATGACGTTCTTTGCCAACAATGCGCGTGGGATCGAACTTGCCGAGGTGATGGTCGAGGCGGTGCCCTGCGCAGACCAGATCCGCTACGTGTCGACCGGCGGTGAAGCGGACATGTATGCCATGCGTCTCGCCAGAGCCTTTACCGGGCGCGACAAGATCCTGAAATTCGAGGGTGGCTATCACGGCATGTCCGGCGAGGCCCTCATGAGCCTGGCTCCGAGCAAGCTGATCAATTTTCCGCAGGCCGTGCCCGATTCGGCCGGTATTCCGGAAAGCGTGCGCGACAACATGCTGATCGCACCCTTCAACGACGCAGACTTTGTCAGCTCCCTGATCGAGGAACACGCCGACGAGATCGCCTGCGTGATCGTCGAGCCGCTGCAGCGCCTGATCCCACCAGCTCCGGGCTTTCTTCAGGCACTCAGGGACCTGACCAGCAAGCACGGTATCGTGCTGATCTTCGATGAAGTCGTGACCGGCTTCCGCTTTGCCTATGGCGGGGCACAGGAGTTTTACGGCGTCACTCCGGACCTTTGCACGCTCGGAAAGATCATCGGTGGCGGTTTCCCGCTCGCCGCCATCGCGGGCAAGAAGGAGATCATGGACCATTTCGACAAGTCCATTGCCGGGGCCGAGGGGTTCACATTCCAGATCGGGACCTTGAGCGGCAATCCGGTCGCCAGTGTTGCCGGACTGAAGACGCTGGAGATCCTGAGGCGACCCGGTGCCTATGACACCATCCGGGCAAATGGCGAGCGCTTGATGGCGGCATACAAGACGCAGCTGGATGCCGCGGGCATCGTGCACCAGATTGTCGGTGAGCCGTTCCTGTTCGATGTTGTCTTTACGGACCAGCCGGTGAAGAACTACCGCGACATGTTCAGGAACGATGCCGACAAGGCGAAGGCCCTCAATCGCAGCCTGCGCGCAAGCGGTATCCTGAAGCCGGACAGCAAACTCTACGCGCATCTGGCGCTGACCGAAGCCGATCTGGCCCAGACCGCGGCGGCTCTGGAAACCGGTGCGCGGGAACTGGCGGGCTGAGCTACGCACAATAGGTGTGAAAACCTGCGCGCGTGGCCTACCTTTAGGGTACAGACCCATAAATGAGGCTGAAATGGCATGCGAAAAGGCGAAATCCCGTCAGGAAGGGTGTGCAGAGCGGGCTTCCTGCCCGGTCAGCCAAGCTGACGCCACGGGGTGAAGCCATTTCCATGTCCTTCGGATTTGACCGGCTGGCTCCTCCTCCGCGTTGCGAAAGGCTTGAAAATGCGCCACTGAGACACTTCGTCGAAGGCTTGGAGGCCGGTGTGAAGGCAGCTATCAGGATCGCAGCAGTCGCAGTTCTTGCTTTTGCGTCTATCGTGACCGCCCATGCCCCGGCGCGATCCGAGAGCGCCGTTGGGGTCGCGGACATAACTGCCGCAGAGGCTGAGACGATCCCGCTCAGGCAGAAAATCGGCCAGATGATCCTGATCGGTTTTGTTGGAGACCGGCTCTCAAGGCCGGGCGTCAAGCGGGTTCGGGAACAGCTGGAAGCCGGCGCGATCGGTGGCGTGCTTTATCTAAGGCGAAACCTCAAAAACAAGCAGGCTGTCCAGCGCTTGAATGCAGCTTTCAGGGAGGCCGCACCCGCCGCCTTGCCGCCGCTGATTGCCATCGACCAGGAAGGCGGGCGGGTGCAACGGCTGAGAGGGCGAGACGGCTTTCCGGAGACGCCGTCAGCCAAACGCATTGCACGCAAAGGCAGTCCGAGCGACGCTGAACGAACCTATCTTGCACTTGCCGAAAACCTTGCCGATTGGGGGTTCACCCTCAATCTCGGTCCGGTCGTCGATGTCGATGCAAATCCGCGCAATCCGATCATTGGCCGGCTGGGCCGGTCTTACTCGTCCGACCCGGAGCAGGTTGCCGCATTTGGCTCAGCCTTTGTGTCCGCTCATCGGGCGCACGGGGTTCTGACGGCCCTGAAACATTTCCCGGGCCACGGATCGAGCCTGCGGGACAGCCACAAGGGCGCGGTCGACATCACGGACACATGGTCGGAAGACGAGTTGATCCCATTCCGGCAGCTGATTGCCGAAGGCATGGTAGATCTTGTCATGACGGCGCATGTCATCAACCGGCAAATGGAAGCGGCGGAGACACATGTTCCCATGTCTCTTTCGAAGAGCGCGCTCACCGGCGTGTTGCGCGGTGATCTTGGATATAACGGCGTCATCGTGTCAGACGACATTCAAATGGATGCGATCCGTTGGAATTTCTCCTTGAAGGAAGCGGTTCTGAAGGCTGTCGTAGCAGGCACAGACATTCTTCTCTTTGCCAATGACAAGCGTCCGGACCCGAAGATCCCGGAGAAGGTTGCCGATATTCTGGAAACGGCTGCGAAACGTGATCCGGAACTGGCGCGCAAGATCGATGCCGCCTATGCGCGGATCGTAAAGCTCAAAAGGAACCTCTTTGAGGTCGCAATTGCCCCTGATACCAAACGGCCATTGCAGCGCACGCAGTCTGCGATCCTGGAAGGTGAACATCTTTGCGCGCTTGAACTGGCTCAATAAAGCGCGCGCGGCAGCCAGGTGGCGATGATCGGGAACAGCCACAAGATAGCGACCGCGACCGCCTGCAGGACGATGAAGGGCACGACGCCGCGATAGATCTGGCCGGTCGTGATTTCCTTCGGGGCTGCGCCTCTCAGATAGAAAAGCGAAAAACCGAAGGGAGGCGTCAGGAAGGAGGTCTGCAGGTTGATCGCGATCAGGACGGTCAGCCAGATCGGGTCGATGCCCATCAGGATGAGCGGGGGGATCAGCACCGGCAGCAGAATGACGGAGATCTCCACGAAATCGAGGAAGAAACCGAGCACGAATACGAACAACATCGCGAAGATCAGTGCGCCCGCAGGGCCGCCGGGCATCTCGTTGAGGATCGCATGCACCCGGTCTTCCCCGCCGAGGCCGACAAAGACCAGGGAGAAGAAACTTGCCATCAGGATCGTGGCGAAAATCATCGAGGTGACCGTGAGCGTCGACAGGAGTGAGGCTTTCAAAAGCCCGTCACGGAATGCGGCCCACAGGATGCGCAGCACGACACCGAGTGCGAAGATGGCGAGCCCCGCGTAAAGTGCGGCCAGCAGATATCCGGTGACCGTAACATCGGAGCGCTGCAGGCGCACCGGCAACACGGTTGCGGCAACGGCCAGCACAAGCAGGGCCAGCGTCGCGAGGACGATCAGTCTTGTCGAAACGCCAAGACGCCGGCCCGCGAGCAGGATTGCGCCGACTGCGCCGACCGAGGCAGCCTCATTCGGGGAGGCAATGCCGCCGAGGATCGAGCCGAGAACCGCAAAGATCAGAAGAATGGGCGGGACGATCGCGGCCATGATCTCACGGGCCGAGGGCTGGTCGATCTCCTCGCGCATCGCCGGTGCATCGCCTGGAAACAGTTTGGCCCGCCCAAGAATATAGACGCAGTAGACCACGACCAGCAGAAGGCCCGGCACCATTGCGGCGGCAAAGGTCTGGCCGACGGAAATGGTTTCGATGGTGAACTTGCCCTGCGCATATTGCGCCTGCTGGAAGGCGTTCGACATGACGTCGGCCAGAATGATGAGGAGTGTCGAGGGTGGTATGATCTGGCCTAGCGTTCCGGCGGTGCAGACCATGCCGGAGGCAAGCTTCGGATCATAGCCGTTGCGCAGCATGGTGGGCAGGGCGATCAGGCCCATTGCGACAACTGTTGCTCCGACTATGCCCGTGGATGCGGCCAGCAATGCGCCGACAAGCACGACCGAGACACCGAGACCGCCGTTCATGCGCCCGAACAGGCGCCCCATGGTTTCCAGCAATTCTTCGGCAATCCGGCTTTTTTCCAGAATGACACCCATCAGGACAAACAGCGGAATTGCCGTCAGGACCGGATTGATCAGAACACCGAAGAAGCGTTGTCCCATCGCGCCCATGAGCTGGATGTTGAAGTCGCCCAGCATCCAGCCGAGCAGTGCGAAACCCGTCGCAACGCCCGCAATGGTGAAGGCGACCGGGTAGCCAAGCAGGATGAAGCCGATCAGCGCACCGAACATGATGAGGTCGAGCGGCAGGGTCATGCCCCGGTTTCCTTCAGCTTGACGATATCCCGCATGAAGGCCGCGATGCCCTGAATGAGCAGCAGCACGCAATAGGCCGGTATCAGAGTTTTCAGGAGATAGGAGGCCGGAATGCCGCCGACAGATATCGGCCCTTCCATGATCGCCCAGCTGCCGCGCACATAGGGCCATGAAAACCAGATCAGGAGAATGAGCGCCGGTGTCAGCAGGAACAGGTGCCCGAAGAGATCAATCCACGCCTGTGTCCGTTCGGTGCATTTGGCATAGAAGATGTCGACACGCACATGCGCGTTGACGAGGAACGTATAGCCCGCGCCGAGCATGAACAGGCTGGCATGCAGATAGAGGACGCCCTCATCGAGAAAGAT
>JBCDEN010000611.1:0-3074 GCA_039179715.1 Pseudomonadota bacterium | reverse complement strand
TCGACGCCAGTCCCCATCCCAGCCACAGCACCAGGATCGGTGCGATCGCGAAAACCGGAAGGGATTGCGTCACCAGGATCAACGGAAGCAGCGCTGGCCGCGTCACCGGGAACGTCCACAGCAGAATTGCGCTGGTTGCGCCCGCTAGAACGCCAAGCACAAGCCCCAGCACCGTCTCGTAGGCGGTGATGCCGGCATGATGCAAAAAGAATTCCGGTTTGGATGCAAAGGCCAGCCAGACCCGTTCCGGACCTGGCAGCATGTAAGGCTCGATGCTCAGCCCCCGGACAAGCATCGCCCACAACGCAATGCAGATAACAAGACCGATTGCGGCCTTGCCGCTTTTCAAAAGGAATGCCGTCACGCTCCGGCTCCTTGCGAAGGAGCGGCCACGGCACTGTCTTTGTCAACAGCCAAACACTGACCCAAAGTCAGATCTGAACACATCAAAGGATCTCCGGTCCCGGAACAGATGCCTCTCGCGATCTTTCTGCCGCAAGACGCTCATGCTCCCTGGCCGTCTTCCGGGGACAATCGATCTGACACGATCAAGCGTCCGCGGACACGGCCGTAGCTGACATTGGAGATCCGGGAATAGGCTAAGGATTCCGTCCCTTCGCCGGCATGACCCGGATCAGGTTCTAAGGGTTCGGCTGTAAGCCATCTCAGTTCCGGAAACCGGAACACCCCTCGGACCAAAACCGACCATGCCTTGCCCGATTGGAAAAGGCAAGCCGTCAATTCAGATTTTGTGCAGCTTGGTAATGGCCCCATAAAAGAGACTGAAATGGCATGCGAAATGGCGCAATCCCGTCAGGAAGGGTGTGCAGAGCGGGCTTGCTGCCCGGTTGAACGGTTTGATGGACGTATCGACGTCGTTTGCAGCGCCATTGCGGCCGGTTCCGTGAGGGCTATGGCTACTAGCCCGCGCGCCAGGCGGAAACGGCCTGTCTGACGGCCTCCGTGCCGTCGGACCCCTTTTCAAGGGTCAGAATACCGCGCTTGCCGTTCTCGTAGAGCATGGGGATATCGATCCAGCCGCGTTCGCGCAGAAGGTTCAGATTGCGCAGTTGCTCATTCGGAATGTTCGACAGGGCAATCCAGAAAAAGCCCGGCTGCACCTTGACCGACGCGCCGATCAGGGCATCGCCGCGCGCCTCCTCGGTCGGTTTCATGACGAGACCGGGAACATTCACGACATCACCGGCGGCAAAGCTCTCCGGAAAGTCATACTTGATCTCCACGAGATGACTTGCCGGAAGCGAGGGATCTTCGTTTGGCTTGATGCGAATGTCGACTTTAACATCCCGCTCGGGAATATCGACAGAAGCCGTCAGAACCGATTGCTGCTGGCCGTCAACACTGGTCTCTTCCGCAAAACCCCAGACCACGGCGCCTTCGGACGCGGTTCCGGTGCCGCTGGCATCCTCGCCTTCCTCATAAAGGATCGAGCGCTGCGCGCCATCGGCCGCTGGTTCCGCGGCAGATGGCTCGGGAGCAACCGGTTGCGCATCGACAGCCGCAACATCGCTTTCGCCGGCCGCCGGCGGCGTCTCGGTTTCCACAGCAGACGGCGCTGGGGTTTCCGGCTGCACGGGAACAGGCTGAACGAGGGCTGGAACCTGCTGGTCTCCAGCCGTGATCGCGGGTTCGGCAGGAGCCGGGACGGACTCGTTGGTTTGCGGGTTGATCGTTGTTGTCGTGACCGTTCTCGCATCGGGCGCGATCACTTCCTCCTCGCCGGCGTCAAGCAGACGATCGGTGTTCTTGGTTCCCGAATCCGGATCCGCGCTTGGGACCGGTTCGGATGTGGAGACACCGGCCTGCGACGCCTCGCCTGATTGCGTTTCGCTTGTAGCTGCCTGCTCTCGATTGGTCGAAATCAGGTCGTTGAGCGGAACGAAGAAGTAGGCACCGGCACCCAGCAGAATGGCCAGCGCGACAACCGCCAGCGATATCGGCAGGACCCGGCTGGAGGACGAACCTCTTTTCAGTGCCTCCGAGGCCCGCGGGCGCTCGCGCTTGTTGCGGGTCCTGGGTTCCGGCGCCGCATCCGGTTCGTCCGCAAAAAGCGGCGGCTCTTCGGCAGCCGCGACGCCAGCGGTATCCGCAGGCTGTGTCCCCTCTGCCGAAACGTCATCTGCGAAGACCGGCTCCTGACGCAACTCAGGCACCGGCTGGGCAGCACCTGCTTCTGACGTCTCAACGGCTTCCTTGGCGTTTTGAACAGCCTGGTTGGCAGCGGAGCCGAGCGCTTCGGCTTCCGACAGTGTCTCTTTCAACGGAGACGGGATTTCTTCCGCAGCAGCTGGGTCGGCCGGCCGGTCAGCTTCTGTCGGCGGTTCGTGCGGAACGTCCGGTTCAGCGGCCACGGGCGCCGGCGGTTCAACCTCAGCCGCATCTGTTTCCACCGGTGCGTTTTCCGGTGTCTCAACGGGCGGGGGCGCTGCGGGAGTGGCAGCGACGGCAGCAGGCGTCAGGCCCAGGCTTTCGCGAGCGGCCTCCGCTTCGACCTTGCGGATCGCCTCTTCCAGACGCAATTGTTCGGCCGTGATTTCCGACGGAGACAGCGGCGGCTCGTAGGCTTTGAGCTGATTGACGATGGCATTGCGCGCGCGGCTATAGACACTGCGGCGCGCGGCACCGTTGCTTTCGGGCAAAGACGCGATTGTTTTCTTCAATATTGAATAGTAATCAGCCATCTTCCTGCCTACCGGCCACGTGCATGATTCATTTCCGCCAGCCCAATCACTTCAGGCTTATAGCAAGTTTTTGAAGACCGGTGCCAATTCTTCACACTTGCTCATACTGAAAGCCATGCCCGGCTTTATTCTATCACAGACTAATGGACGCATTGTCTGGACGCGTCCAAGCACTCATTTTTCGCGAATAGTGATTCGCGATTTGGTCTCAGCCAATCGATATTGACCGTGTTCAACCTCAGATCTCAATCCTGGAAAGGATTCTGCACAAGAATTGTGTCATTGCGCTCCGGGCTGGTGGACAGCAATGCAACCGGTGCGCGCGCACCGGTTGCATTGCTGTCCACCAGCCCGGAGCGCAATGACACAATT
>JBCDEN010000145.1:0-7820 GCA_039179715.1 Pseudomonadota bacterium | reverse complement strand
CTCATCCTGAGGAGGACCGGAAGGTCCGTCTCGAAGGACAGGCCGCAGAGGGGTAATCCCTTGTCACCAAAGCAAGGCAATGTCCTTGTTTTTGGTCATCCCGGACGCAGCGTAGCGAAGATCCGGGACCCATTCGTTTCCAGAGCATCGGTCGTTTTACCGAAAGCCGGGCCGACGCTCCGTAACCGGAACATCCAATTTGCCGCAAAGTGGATTGGATCCCCGATCAAGCCGGGGATGACGCCAGCGAGTGAGGCCACGGATTTGCCTCTTACGTCATTCAGGCTAGGAGCAGCGCGCCCTGCGCGCCGGTCCGACATCCAAGCCTTGAGGTGAGCATAGCGAACACGGCAGCGTCTTGCATGATGACATCAACGCGCTGGACGCAACTGAGCGCAGACAGTGACCCGTTCGCAAGCTCCCCGCTTTTCCTTTCCTGTGATAAAAATGCCGGATGGATCATCGGTCATTTCTTGCAGGGCTGACAGCGGCGCAACGAACGGAGCTGACGGAAACGTCGGACCGGAAAGGTCTTGCCGCCCTTGCGGTTCATTTCGGGGCTATTGCGGTCCTGGGAACCATGCTCGCGCTACAAGTCCCCGGCTGGCCCGTGCTGATGGTGCCGCAGGGCGTTTTGATCATGTTCCTGTTCACCACGCTCCACGAGACGATCCACAGAACGGCTTTCCGCTCCCCATGGCTCAACGATCTTGTCGCGCGGATTTGCGGTTTCCTCATTCTGGTTCCGTCGGACTGGTTCCGGTATTTCCATTTTGCCCACCACCGGCACACCCAGGATCCGGAGCACGATCCGGAACTCGCCGGAGTAAAGCCGGATACATTGCGGCAATACATCGTGCATGTCAGCGGCTTGCCGACGTGGTGGAGCGAGTTGAAGACACTGGTCGGAAACGCATCGGGCCGGTGCGATGATCCCTTTGTTCCGGCAGGCGGCAAGAAAAAGGTCCGGCGCGAGGCTGTTGCATCGCTTGTGCTTTACGCCGCCCTTGCCGGAGTGTCGCTTGCGGCGGCGTCAAGCCTACTCCTGTTCGTGTGGGTGTTCCCCTGCCTGCTTGGACAACCATTCCTGCGGCTTTACCTTCTTGCCGAACATGGCCGTTGTCCCTTCGTTGCGAATATGCTGGAAAACAGCCGGACCACCCATACCAACAGGCTTGTCCGCAGACTGGCCTGGAACATGCCCTATCATGCGGAGCATCACAGTTATCCGACGGTGCCGTTTCACAAGCTCCCCGATCTTCATTTGCTCACGAAGGACCATCTCGGCGCGACCTCCGACAGCTACAGCGCCTTCCACAAGGACTATGTCGGCAGCCTGGCGCATGAGCCGGGAACAGGTTGATCTGCGCCGGTCGTGGAATCTGGCGCGTGCAGCTTGCCTTACACGGGTGCGATCAATATAGTTGCATAATACAACTATATACAGGCATCCCATGACCAGCATTTCCACCTCGCTTGTTCAGGACATCCGCTCCGCTTCCCGTCAACTCGTCCGCGAATTCGGGTTTCTGCACAAAACGATTGCAGGCACGGATCTTTCCGGCTCGGGCGTTCACGCGATCATGGAAATCGGGCTGCATCCCGGCATTACAGCCAAGGATCTGGCCACGCGTCTAAAGCTGGAAAAGTCAACAATCAGCCGGCTTCTGAAGTCTCTTGAACTGCGCGGTGATATCATCCAGACGCGCTCCGAACAGGATGGCCGTGTCTTCGGTCTGAGCCTGACCAGCGCCGGCTGGAAGACCTTTGGCGAAATCGACACGTTCGGTGACCGGCAGGCGCGCACGGCCCTGTCGAAAATCAGGAACGGATCCGCGCGGTCGATCGCCGATGCCCTGACCACTTACGCGGATGCCCTGGCAGGGTCCGGAGGCACGCGGGACGAAGCTGCGCATCGCTTCGAGCTTGTCGAGGGCTACCGGACCGGAATGATCGGCGACATCGCCGCGCTGCATGCCAGAACCCACGGTGTGATCGTCGGCATGGGGCCGGCGTTTGAAAGCGTGGTTTCGCAGGCGATGGCGGAATTCATGCAGCGTGTCGGCAACCCGCTGAACAACAGCTGGAGTATCCTGAAGGGCGGTGAGATCATCGGATCGATCAGCATCGACGGCGAGCACCTCGAAGGGAACGTCGCGCATCTGCGCTGGTTCATCCTTTCGGAGAAGCTGCGCGGCTTTGGACATGGCAAAACCTTGCTGTGCAAAGCGCTCGAGCACTGCGACGGACACGGGTTTGATGAAATACACCTCTGGACGCTGAAGGGCCTCGATGCGGCCAGAACACTCTATGAGCGGAACGGTTTCATCCTGGCCGATGAATATGTCGGCGATCAATGGGGGAAAGCCGTCACCGAGCAGATGTTCATTCGAAAAAGACACTGACGCGTTTTCTTCTCACGCCGACCACAGCGACGGATCTTTCCACACATCGGGGACGATCAGTCGGCCCGGTGCGGTATCGTTGCCGTCATCAAGCCGCACCGACTGCCAGGCATCCTTCCACGCCACCGGGATCGGATGGGGGGTTTCGACAAGGTGATCCGGCTTGAACCCGAAACGTCCATAATATCTTGGATCTCCGAGCACCAATACATTGGAGACCTGCGCCTTCAGGTCTTCGAAACCTGCACGGACAAGTGCGGAGCCGACCCCGCCCTTCTGACGTTCGGGCGCCACGCAGAGCGGACCGAGAAGAGCGGCGGTAACGGCACCTGGTTCAACCGTGCAATGCGTAAAGATGACATGCCCGACCGGCCTGCCGCCGGACATTGCCACGAGAGACAGGATCGGAGCCGTACCGCCGAGCAGGTTCGAGACCAGGGGGAACAAGTCCTCGTCCGGAAAGGCACTGGCGTAAAGCTCCCGCAACGCAGCCAGATCCCGGGCATCGGCGGTTCGGATTTCAATGTCGGATGTCACCTTCTGCTCCCGGGATGTCTCGCGGCGGTCATTCGCCTGGAACCCGACAGACGCTGCCGTCTTCCCCGCCCCCCGTCATTGACATTGTTCAAATACGACGAACACGCTTGGGAAGATTTTCATGCGGTTTCGCCTGAACCGGTGCTCTGCTGTCTTATGGAAGACTGCACCAGAGCCAGATGGGACTTGTGTATCTCAGCCGCGAGGTTTACGTCCCGCAACGCAATAGCACGTCGGATCATCGAAATCTCATCGCTCAGCGCCTTCACCTGTTCTTCGAAATCCAGTTCGTCCAGAAGCAAAAACCAGAACCTGGCGGACTCAAAGAAGAGCTTCTCGTTTATTTCGCGCAGCACGTCGTTCTTCACAAGTCCATGCATGATCGTGTTCAGCTGAATGTTGATCTGTGCAAATTCGCGCTTGTCGCGGCTTGCGCGGACCGCATCACAAGCAGCGATCAGATCGCCAAGCTGTCCCCCCAGTTCCTCCGGGATCGGAAGCCTTTCGCTATCTGCCAGCGCTTCCGTCAGGCGCATGCGCACGAGGTAAATGTCATGCATTCTCTTCAGATCGATGCGCGTGACCGATGTCCCCTGCCCGTGCCTGCTTTCAATCAGGCCGTCACGTTCAAGGCGTTGCAGCACCGCCCGCATGGGAGTTCTGCTGATACCGAATTCCGCCGCCATATCCCGTTCGTTCAAGCGCGCTTCGGGTGGATAATCCAGGAGGCAGATCCGCATGCGCAGGGTTTCAAAAATATCGTCTTTGGTCATCGGGTTTCTCGAACGCCGTCGTGTGCACTTGTTCTGAAGGTTCACAACACAGACGCGTTTCATTTACAAGAACGGGATCAAACCTTTCGGCGGCGTCACGTGCCAATCTTTACGACCGCTTGCAGATCTCTCAGGAGCGCAATCACGCTTTGCGGCGTGATCCTGCCTGTGGCCGGGTTTTCCGCGCTCGGCCGATTCTCGATCTGCATGGTGAAATCGGAACTGTCGGACGTGACCCGAACCGTGTGCAGATTTCGGCTCAAAGCCGGGTCCGCCCAGACTTCCATGCGCGTTAGGTCCGGGCCAATCCCGGCAAGGCTAAGCGCGGCTGCCACATTCACGTTTGCGGGAAAAACGCGGGCAACTTCGGTGACCGATCCTGCGAGGATGCACGTGGCCTCTGTGATGCTGTCCGGATCAAGACCCGTTTGCAGAAGATACGGCGCATTCAAAAGACCAGCGATGGGTTTGCGGGTCTCGATCGTGATTGATCTGATTTCTCCCTGGCTGACGGCCTTGACGGCATCGAGACCTAGCATTGCACCGGAGGGAACAAGAATACGCCCGCCTGCTTGGGCAGCCAGGTCGATCAGGTCATCCCGCCCTAGCAACTGGCTTGCCGACAGCGCGACCAGCACCTTGCCTTTCTCGAGGACCGGCCGGGCCAGGTTTTCGAATTGATCTGGCGGCAAAGCCTCAACAACAAGATCGCAGTCTTGCGCGAGGCTATCAAATGTCTTGCAGGTTACCGGGACCGACAATTCACGGGCGACCGCTTCGGCCTTCTCAGCATTCCGCGCAGAAATGCCCGAGAGTTCACATCCGGGGATTCTGCCTTCGGCCAGTGCTCTTGCGACCCCAAGTCCGATCGCTCCCGTTCCGGCAATGCCGATTTTCATATAACTTTCTCCTGTTGGCGATCAGTCCGCGGATTTCACGGCGCTCAGGAACTGTTGCGTGCGTTCCTTCTGCGGATTGCCGAACAGTGCCTCCGGTGTGCCCTGCTCTTCGATCTTTCCGCCAAAAAAGAAACAGACCCGATCGGAGATATCGCGCGCAAACCCCATCTGGTGGGTCACCATCAGCATTGTCAGGCTATGTTCCGACACGAGTTTGCGGATGACGTTGGTGACTTCACCGATCACTTCAGGGTCGAGCGCCGAGGTGACCTCGTCGAAGAGCATGACCTTGGGGCGCATGGCGAGCGCGCGTGCGATGGCGACCCGCTGCTGCTGCCCGCCGGACAGCCGCGAGGGGTGCTGGTCGCGCTTGTCGATCATGCCGACCATTTCGAGCAGCTCTTCAGAACGCGCGCGCGCATCCTGCTTCGTCAGACCAAGCACCTGGACCGGCCCCTCCATGCAGTTTTGCAGGGCCGTCATATGCGGGAACAGGTTGAAGTGCTGGAAGCACATGCCGATCGGCTCACGCGCCTTGCGAAGGTAGCGCCTGTCGGCGGCGACCAGCGCGCCCTTCTTCGCCATGTGGGTGAGCGGCCTGCCATTGACATAGATGACGCCCTTGTTGATCTGCTCCAGCATCAGCATGCGCAGGACCGTCGTCTTGCCGGAACCGGATGGGCCGATGATTGAGACCATCTCTCCCTCGCCAATGTCGAGGTTCAGATCCTCCAGCACGGTGAGCGCACCATATTGCTTGGTGACATTCATGAAGCGGACCATGGGGACATCAGTTCCGTCCAGTTCGAGAGGATAGTCCGTCATGCTGTCCATCAGTCGATTCCTACCCTGCGGCGCACCCAGACTTCGAACAGCCTGATCAGGCCGGCGGAAGGCAGGGAAATCGCCAGAAAAATGAGACCAACCAATGTAAACGGCTCCAGAAAACGATAATGCTCGGAACCAATCGCATTGGCGGTGTGCATGAGTTCGGCAACCCCGATCACGGACAGCATCGGCGTGTCCTTGAATATTCCAACGAGATAGTTGCCCATGCCGGCGACAGAGGGCGGAAGAGCCTGCGGGATGATGACGCGGACATAGGTCTGGCGCATGGACATACTCAAGGATGCGCATGCCTCCCATTGCCCTTTGGGAACCGATTCAAGGCCGCCTCTGTAAACCTCCGAGAGGTATGCGGAATAATGTAGACCGATCGCAATCATTCCCGCGGTCCAGGGATCCAGTCGTATGCCGAATTGCGGTCCGACATAAAACACGAAAAAGATCTGCAGCACGAGCGGCGTGGATCTTATGAACTCGACGAACTCACGGACAATCCATGTCAGTGGCCGCAGTGGTGTTCTTTGTGCCAGCGCGAGGACCAGCCCGAGGATGACGGCAATCAGGTAGCCCGCTCCTGCCGCCATCAGCGTGTTGCCAGTCGCGGCAATAAGACGGGGCAGAATTTCCCAGACAAAATCCCATCGCCAGTCAAACATCGTCTCAAGCCTTTCCGATCCGCCGCGCCATGGTGCGTTCGAGCCATCGCATCAAGGGCGTCAAAAGGAACCGTGCAAAGATGTAGTAGATGACCAGAGCAGTCCCGAACGCCTGTATGGAAAGAAAGGTCGTGCTGTTGATCTGCTTCGCCTCAAACATGAGATCTGTTACGGAGATCAGCGAAACGAGGGCCGTCGCCTTGAGAAGTTCGATCAGCAGATTGCCCCAGCCGGGCAGCATCAGCACCAGTGCCTGCGGAAGAATGATGCGCCACATGCGCCGCGCAGGTGACATCGAAAGCGCGTAGGCCGCTTCCCACTGCCCTTTCGGCACGGACCTGACAGCGCCCCGGACAAGTTCTGCACCATAGGCACCAAGGTTCATGCCGACGGCCAGAAAACCTGCCGTAAATTTTTCCAATGTCAGTCCGAACAAGGGCAGCACAAAGAAGATCCAGTAAAGCTGAACCAGCAGCGAAGTCCCCCTGAACAGCTCGATGTAAAGGGTTGCAACACCGCGTGCCACCGCGTGACGCGCCAGTTTGAGAAGGCCGAAACCCAGCGCAATGACGATGGCCAGGGCCGCGGACAGCACGAACTGAGCAACCGTGAAGAGCGACCCGTCCAGAAAACGGCCGCCGAATTCAGCAAGGAATTCCGAGTAGGTCATGCGGCCTCCGGAGATAGGCCCGGTCAGGCGGGGCCATCGCCCCGCCCTTCCAAGTCAGCGGTTTGCGCAAATCCACTCAGTTTTCACGCCCGGGTCCGGCAACTGGGACTTTCCATATTTGAACGGCGCGACAGCCGCGAGCATCGCTTCACTGCCGAGATAGTCGGCCTGTGCTGTGTTGAAGGCCGTCAGAAAGTCACTGTCGTCCGACCGGAACCCGATACCGACCCAGTTCTTCGTCCAGTCCGGAAGCTCGTTCGGATCTGTCACCTCGAGTTTGCCGTCCGACTGTTCGGCGAGACCAAGCAGCGTGAAATAAGTGCCGGCTCCGGCATCCGCGCGGTCTGCACGCATGGCTGCGAGAATTTCGGTCGGCCCGGGCACCTGCATGATACGGGAATCTTGAACCCCTTCCTTCTTGGCTGCCTCAACCGTGTTGTAGCCGGCACCAGTGACCATGAGCGAACCGCTGTCCTTGATGTCCGCGTAGCTGTTGATGTTCTTGGGGTTGCCCGCTTCGACAAGGAAGGCATCGCCAAAGATGCCCATTGGCTCAGAGAACGAAATGTTCTCGCAGCGGCTGCCAATGATGTACATGCCGCCGGTGATGATATCGAAGCGGCCCGCCTTCAAACCCGGGATAAGCCCGCCCCACTCCGTGACGACCGGTTCAATGTTTTCGTACCCCATCGCCTTCAGAACGCCGAGCGTATGCACATTGGCAAACCCGAGCGGTTCGTTCCCGTCTCCCGGATAGGCCCACGGGATTTCGTTTGCAAACCCGATGCGGATGGATTCACCAGATTCGATGCGATCCTGGATCGGACCGGCGGAGGCAGCGGAAACTGCCCCCATCAGGATCAAGGCGGCGGTAATCGACTTCCCAATCTTTGGCATAGGTCTGTTCCCTTATATAAACGAGGCTGCCTCGATCTCATAAAGGTATACCAATCAACTCCAGATTTGCAACAGACAGGCATTAATTTCTAATTTCGGTTGAAATTTCAAATTATTCGGCCTCTTACAAAATAAAT
>JBCDEN010000330.1:0-5412 GCA_039179715.1 Pseudomonadota bacterium | reverse complement strand
TGGGCGGGCGCTAGATACTTCTTAAGGGCGCGCCTGATGAGCGAGGTTGAACACGATGGACGAGACGCTAACGGAACTCGCCGAGCATATCGAGCTTGGCCTGGGTGAGTCCCTCGTCTCCTGGCAACTGGCATATGGCGAACTCACGCTGACGGTGAACGCGACGGACATTCTCGATGTGGTGCGGTTCCTGCGCGACAACAGCTCGTGCAAATTCGTCAACCTCACGGATATCTGCGGCGTTGACTACCCGGCGCGCGAAAAACGGTTCGACGTGGTTTATCACTTCCTGTCGCCCGTTCAGAACCAGCGGATCCGCGTCAAGACGTCGACCGACGAAAACACACAGGTGGCATCGCTCACACCGCTGTTCCCCGGTGCCGAGTGGTTCGAGCGCGAAGCCTACGACATGTATGGCATTCTCTTCACCGGCCATCCCGATCTGCGGCGGATCCTGACGGATTACGGCTTTGACGGTCATCCGCTGCGCAAGGACTTTCCGGTTACCGGCTTTGTCGAAGTGCGCTACGACGACGAAAAGAAACGCGTGGTGTATGAGCCGGTACGCCTGAACCAGGAAATGCGCACATTCGACTTTCTTTCTCCCTGGGAGGGCACCGATTACGTGCTTCCCGGCGATGAAAAAGCAACGACGAACTAAGGCTGGTCCAGATGGCTGAGGCCCAGGTCAGAAATTTCAATATCAACTTCGGACCGCAGCACCCGGCGGCGCATGGGGTGCTTCGTCTTGTTCTGGAGCTTGACGGCGAGGTGGTCACCCGTGTCGACCCGCATATCGGGCTCCTGCACCGCGGCACCGAGAAGCTGATCGAGCAGAAGACCTATCTTCAGGCCGTGCCTTACTTCGACCGGCTCGACTACGTCGCTCCGATGAACCAGGAGCATGCGTTCGCGATGGCCGTGGAGCGGCTGCTCGATATCGAGGTGCCGAAGCGCGGCCAGCTTGTGCGCATACTCTATTCAGAAATTGGACGTATCCTGTCGCATCTCTTGAACGTCACGACGCAGGCAATGGATGTCGGCGCTCTGACACCTCCTCTGTGGGGCTTTGAGCCGCGCGAGGAACTGATGGTCTTCTACGAGCGCGCCTGCGGGGCGCGCATGCACGCGGCCTATGTCCGGCCGGGCGGGGTGCATCAGGATCTGCCGCGCGATCTCCTCGATGACATCTGGGATTTCTGTGATCCGTTCCTGCAGACGCTGGATGACATTGAGGGGCTTCTGACCGACAACCGCATATTCAAGCAGCGCAATGTCGATATCGGCGTTGTCGATCTGGATGACGCCTGGGCCTGGGGCTTCTCCGGCGTCATGGTGCGCGGCTCCGGCGCTGCCTGGGATCTGCGCAAGTCGCAGCCGTATGAGTGCTATTCCGACCTCGAGTTCGATATACCGATCGGCAAGAACGGTGACTGCTACGACCGCTACCTGATCCGCATGGAAGAAATGCGCCAGTCGATCCGGATCATGAAACAGTGCCTGGAGAAACTGACGGTCGAAACAGGACCGGTCTCATCCGTCGACGGCAAGATCGTGCCGCCGAAACGCGGTGAAATGAAGCGCTCCATGGAAGCGCTCATCCATCACTTCAAACTCTACACCGAGGGGTATCACGTGCCCGAAGGTGAGGTTTATGCGTCCGTTGAGGCACCGAAAGGCGAGTTCGGCGTCTATCTCGTTTCCGACGGAACCAACAAACCGTACCGGTGCAAGATCAAGGCACCCGGATATGCCCACTTGCAGGCCATGGACTTCCTGTGCCGCGGTCACATGCTTGCCGACGTATCGGCGGTTCTGGGCTCGATGGATATTGTTTTTGGCGAGGTTGACCGCTGATGCGCCTGCCTTGTCAGCAGATTGTGACCAATGCAGCCGGAATGCCGGTTGCGGTCAGTTTATTAGAACGGGGATGACACCATGGCAGTTCGCAGACTTGCCGCGGAACAACCAGACAGCTTCGAGTTCACGGAAAACAATCTTTCGTGGGCAAAGAAGCTGATCGACCGGTATCCGGCGGGCAGGCAGGCCTCCGCGGTGATCCCGCTTCTGTGGCGCGCCCAAGAGCAAAATGACGGCTGGGTCAGCGAGCCTGCGATCCGTTACGTTGCCGAGCTGCTCGACATGCCGAATATCCGTGTTCTGGAAGTTGCGACCTTCTACACCATGTTCCAGCTGCAGCCGGTCGGGAGAAAGGCACATATCCAGGTGTGCGGCACCACGCCGTGTCAGTTGCGTGGATCGGAAGACCTGATCAAAGTCTGTAAGTCGCGCATTGCAAAGCATATGCACGAGATTTCGGAAGACGGCCTTTTTTCCTGGGAAGAGGTCGAGTGCCTCGGCGCATGTGTCAACGCGCCGATGTTCCAGATATTCAAGGACACCTACGAAGATCTGACACCGGAGAGCTTCGATCGTCTGATCGACGACATTGCAGCCGGCAAAGAGGTCACACCCGGTCCGCAGAACGGCCGCCGTTTCGCCATGGCCGAGGGCGGGCTCACGAGCTTGTCAGAACTTGAAGACACGACAGTCGGAACCTTGCCTGTCGCGCATGTTGTCGACGGTGCCGAAAGGGCTTCTCACGCGTTTGCGGGCGCGGCAATCAACGGTGGCGGGAACGACTATGACGGTGTGCCGACCCCGGCCGAGGATGCCGTCGAAAAGGTAAGGGCGGCCTTCGCCGCGAAATCCGCGGCAAAGACAGAGCCTGCGCCGGCCAAGAAGACCGAACCAGAGGCGAAAGCTGCGGACAAGAAAGCGCCGGAAGCACCGACAGCCAAGGAACCAAAGCCTGCCGCCACGAAAGCGAAGGGCTCTGTGGCCGACGTCAAATCCGATCCGGCCGGCGAAAAAGCCCCGGAAACCCTCTCCGCACCGCGGGACGGAAAAGCGGATGACCTGAAGAAATTGAAGGGTGTAGGGCCGAAACTTGAAGCAACGCTTCATGAGTTGGGCTTCTACCACTTCGACCAGGTCGCAAAGTGGGGACCGGCTGAGGTCGCCTGGGTTGACAGCCGGCTGAAATTCAAGGGCCGCATTGAACGCGACGGCTGGATCGAGCAGGCTAAGCTGCTTGCCGCCGGCGAGGACACTGAATTTTCCAAGCGCGTGGAAGCCGGCGACGTGGCCTCCTCGAAGAGCGAAGACTAGGGGGAAGAGATGCTGAAGGATCAGGATCGGATCTTCACCAATATTTACGGTCTGCATGATTGGGGTCTTGAAGGCGCGAAACAGCGTGGCCAGTGGGACAACACCAAGGGGCTGCTGGACAAGGGGCGCGACTGGATCATTCAGGAAATGAAGGATTCAGGTCTGCGAGGCCGGGGCGGCGCAGGTTTTCCAACCGGCCTGAAGTGGTCCTTCATGCCCAAGGAATCCGATGGCCGGCCGGCTTACCTGGTGGTGAACGCGGATGAATCCGAGCCCGGGACCTGCAAGGACCGGGAAATTCTTCGCCATGACCCGCACACGCTCGTGGAAGGGTGTCTGGTTGCCGGTTTCGCCATGAACGCTGTTGCAGCCTATATCTACGTGCGCGGCGAGTTCATCCGCGAGCGCGAGCGGCTGCAGTCGGCGATCGATCAGGCCTATGACGCGGGCCTTATCGGCAAGAACAACAAGAACGGGTATGATTTCGACATCTACGTGCACCACGGTGCCGGGGCTTACATTTGCGGCGAAGAAACCGCGCTGCTCGAGAGCCTTGAGGGCAAGAAGGGCCAGCCACGCCTGAAGCCGCCGTTTCCGGCCAATGTCGGTCTTTATGGCTGCCCGACGACGGTGAACAATGTGGAATCGATTGCGGTGGCTCCGACGATCCTGCGCCGGGGTGCGGCCTGGTTCTCCGCACTTGGCCGTCCGAACAACACGGGCACCAAACTGTTCTGCGTGTCCGGGCATGTCAATCAGCCGGCCACCTTTGAAGAAGAACTGGGTGTGCCGTTCTCCGAGATGATCGACAAGCACTGCGGCGGCATTCGCGGCGGTTGGGAAAATCTGCTTGCGGTAATCCCGGGCGGTTCTTCCGTGCCGTGCTGCACGGCGGAGGAGATCAAGGACGCGCCGATGGATTTCGACACGCTGCGCGGCATGGGTTCGGGCCTTGGAACCGCCGCGGTGATCGTCATGGACAAGTCGACGGACATCATCAAGGCGATCGCGCGGCTGTCTTATTTCTACAAGCACGAAAGCTGCGGCCAGTGCACACCGTGCCGGGAAGGCACCGGCTGGATGTGGCGCGTGATGGAACGCATGGTGAAAGGCGAATCCTCCTATGAGGAGATCGACATGCTCTTCAGGGTGACCAAGCAGGTCGAGGGCCATACTATTTGCGCGCTCGGCGACGCGGCAGCGTGGCCGATCCAGGGTTTGATCAAGAATTTCCGGCCGGTCATCGAGCAGCGCATCGATGACTATGTTGCCAAGTCGAGGGCTCCTTCGACCATGGTGGCGGCTGAGTAAGCGGAACGGGATTTGGAGAGCAACGGATGACGAAGCTCATCATTGATGGCAACGAAGTGGACGTTCCGGCGGACTACACACTGCTGCAGGCCTGCGAAGAGGCGGGCGCGGAAGTCCCCAGGTTTTGCTATCACGACAGGCTGTCGATTGCAGGCAATTGCCGCATGTGCCTCGTCGAGGTGAAAGGCGGACCACCGAAACCGACCGCGTCCTGCGCGATGGGTGTCAAGGATCTGCGTCCGGGTCCGAACGGTGAGCCGCCGGTCGTAGAAACCAAATCCGAGATGGTGAAGCAGGCCCGTGAAGGTGTGATGGAGTTCCTGCTCATCAATCATCCGCTGGATTGCCCGATCTGCGATCAGGGCGGCGAATGCGATCTGCAGGACCAGGCCATGGCCTATGGTGTCGACGGATCCCGCTTCCACGAGAACAAGCGGGCCGTCGAGAACAAGGAAATCGGCCCGCTGATCAAGACGATCATGACGCGCTGCATCCACTGTACGCGGTGCGTCCGGTTCACTACGGAGGTGTGCGGTGTGACCGACATGGGTCTTGTGGGGCGCGGCGAGAACGCCGAGATCACCACTTATCTGGAGGCTGCACTTTCCTCCGAAATGCAGGGCAATGTTGCCGATCTCTGTCCGGTCGGTGCACTGACCCACAAGCCTTACGAATTTCATGCACGTCCCTGGGAACTGACCAAGACCGAAAGTGTCGACGTCATGGATGCGGTCGGCTCCGCGATCCGGGTCGATTCACGCGGCAAGGAAGTCATGCGCGTGATGCCGCGGCTGAATGAAGACGTCAACGAGGAGTGGATCTCCGACAAGTCGCGCTACATCTGGGACGGATTGAAGACCCAGCGCCTTGATCGCCCCTATGCGTTCGAAGCGCGCCCTTGGGAGTTGAAGCGCACGCTCAGCATCGACG
>JBCDEN010000214.1:0-6564 GCA_039179715.1 Pseudomonadota bacterium | reverse complement strand
CGTCGGGGTTGGGGGCAGAGGGCAAGCCGGTCCCGCCAGTCAGGTTCCGGTTCCAAGACGAACCGGTTCCTGATCAGGCCAGGTTCATGGGAAGTGCCACGAACCGGGTTGTGTCGTTTGTCTCGATCCGGAAGAGAACTGCCTTGCGGCCGTCGTTTTCCGCCTTGTCGAGCGCTTTCAGAACGTCGTCGGCCGACTTGACCTGCATGCCGGCGACTTCAAGGATTACGTCGCCTTTCGAAAGACGCTTGTCAGCGGCCGGTCCGTCCGGATCGATTTCCGCGATGACAATACCCTCGCCTTCCAGACCGGCTTCCGCCTTGGTCGTCACGGTCAAGCCGAGATCGTCCAGGCTGGTCGTGGTCTCTTCGGCCTGAGGCTCGGCGGTTTCAGCAACCTTTTCCTGGTCCTGAAGACGTCCAAGGGTCACAGTGATGTCCTGCTCCTTGTCGTCGCGCCAAACCGTGACCTTGACCTCGGTGTCCGGCTCATAGGCCGCGACGATCTTGGACAGGTCACGCGGGCCTTCCACCTTGGTGCCGTCAACGGCGAGAATGGTGTCGCCCGAGCGCAGGCCAGCCTTCTCAGCCGGGCTGTTTTCCTGCGCTTCCGCGACGATTGCGCCGCGGGCCTCGTCGAGGCCAAGGCTTTCCGCGATGTCATCAGTCACGTTCTGAATTTGAACGCCGAGCCAGCCACGAACAACGGTGCCGTCGTTCTTGAGCTCCATGATGACGTCTTGCGCGGTCGAAGCCGGGATTGCGAACGCAATGCCGACATTGCCGCCGGACGGCGAGAAGATCGCCGCATTCACACCGATAACCTCACCGTTCATATTGAACGCCGGACCACCGGAATTGCCCCGGTTCACGGGAGCATCGATCTGAATAAAGTCATCATACGGACCTGCGCCGATATCGCGGCCGCGTGCAGACACGATACCTGCGGTCACGGATCCGCCAAGTCCGAACGGGTTGCCGATCGCAACGGTCCATTCACCGACATGCGGTGCGTCGTCCGCGAAGTCGACATAGGTGAACTCGTCACCGCTCTCGACCTTGAGAAGCGCCAGATCCGTGCGTTTGTCGGACCCGATGAGGGTCGCGTTGTACTCGTCACCGTTCTTGTCGATCACGGTGAACTCGGTGCCACGATCGATCACGTGGTGGTTCGTGACGACAAAACCATCCTTGGAGATGAAGAAACCGGAACCCTGCGACATGCCGTATTGGCGCGGCGAGCGGCGCTCGTTGCGGCCTTCGTCACCGCCCCGGCCGCCGAAATCGCGGAAGAAGCGCTCGAACGGATGACCTTCGGGCATGCCCTTGAAGAACTCTTCAAAGCCATTGCCGCCATTGCCGCCGTTGAAATTCATCATGCGCGGCTCGGCAGCCTGCTTGACACGTACACTCACGACAGCCGGGCTGACCGTGCGCACGACATCTGAAAAGTCTGCAGGTGCCGCGGCATCGACCCGGACGGGTTCTGCCTGAGCCAGCTGGCTCGGTACGAGCGTCTGCGCGGTCAACGCACCGGCGGCGCCCAGAGCGACAACACCCGCCAGCAATTTGGCGCGGCGCGAACGCAAGAGAGAGACTGACCCACGATTTTGCATATTTTCTTCCTCTGTCGACTTAAATGTTGGAGGCCAAAACAGAGCGCATGGGGACCTGCGTTCCGGGCTCAAGGAAGAAAGTAAGTAGTCCTGCCTTACCATTGCCTGTCGGGGGAATTACAAATTCGTAACGTTCTCACGCCATCGACAAAGTGATTCAGAAGTCTTCGATAAGATATTGTTTTCATGGAAACTCGTCAGGGGTTCGTGCTCGTACGCCCCCCCCTGCGCGCCGAATCAAGCCGGTGTTTCAGGCATCTTTTCGGCCGGAAACCTGACCGGCGCATCGCCGGAAACCCATTTCTGCCATTTCGGCATCACGGTCTGAAAGGCGTGCGACGATTCGAACGCTTCCAGCCAGGTCCGCAACGGCTGCCAGTCTTGCGTATCGAACCAGGCCCGGTCTGCGTTGGCGAATTGCCGGACAAACGGCAATATCGCGAAGTCTGCCAAAGAGGCCGCGCTGCCGAAGAGCCAACGGTCCTGTTTCAGGCGTTCATCAAGGTCCGAAAGAAAGCCTGCGGCGAGCGCGCGTTCCTCCTCCCGGTTCGCGTCATCGTAGCGAACGTCATACTTGTAGCGATCAAGATGCGATTTGAACGGGCCGTCGCATCTAAGGACCAGTTCGTGCATTTCGGCCATCGACCCCGACGCCGGCTGAAGCCAGTTCTCAGGGTCTGAAAACTCCAGCGCCCACAGCATGATGTCCCAGCTCTCATCAATGACCGCATCATCCGTCTTGAGACAGGGCACTGTCGCCGAGGGCGAGACTTGCAGAAATTCGGGTGCCTTGTCACGGAGCACGATCTCGCGCAGTTCGACCGCCCGTCCGCTGGACAAAATCGCCAGTCTGGCGCGAATTGCGTAGGGACAGCGCCGGAAGGAATAAAGAACCGGAAGATCACTCATGGCATTGAAATGCCGCAAGCCCGGGAGAAGGTCAACTGCACCCAAGGATTGCAATTCGTCCAACTCGAACGCCGTTTTTCACCGGATGTAAAGAAAATGTGATCATACTCTTCTCCATAGGGTAACAACATGACTGACTCGCTGCTTCAACTGGCCAAGAACAGTTCTTCGGAGAAGAAAAACGCGCTCGCAGAGCACGTGACAGGTCTGCTCTCGTCGCGATCTGAAGAAGACAGGACCAAGGAAACCGACCTCCTCAACAACATGCTGGAGGGGGTTTACGATTCCCTGACACCCGAAGTCCGGCAGAAAATGTCCGAAACACTTGCGGATGTGAAAACCACGTCGGCGACACTTGCCGGGGCAATTGCCAAGGACGAGATCCAGATCGCTCATGCCATGCTGGAACGCTCGGCGTCGATCACGGACGAGATGCTGCTGGAAATCGCCGAGGTCAAGGACCAGGGACACCTGCTTGCCATGGCCAAGCGGGACCATATCAGCAAGAAAGTCACCCAGCAGCTGATCAAGCGCGGCGGCAAGGAAGTCAAGCAGGCTATCGCCTCCAACCTCGGCGCTGAGCTTGAAATGCCGGTTTTCGAGGATCTGGTCAAGGATATCCCGAAACAACTGGGCGACCGCATGCGTCACCTGCGCAAGTCCAACGAAGAGCTTATCGAGGACCTGTTCCGGGAAGATGGAGAAATCGCCTCGGGCCCGAAACTCGAGAAGAAACCATCGAAGATCAGCCCGAAAGCCTGGCTCGCCGGGATCCGGCTCGGCAAGACCAACCTGAACAAGGCTGTCTACCAGCTGTGCATCGAACACAATCTCCTGGACATTGTCGGCCTCTTGTCGGTGTTTTCAGACCTTGAGATGAAATACGTGCACAACCTCATGGTCCGCTTCGATGCAACGGGGATTGCCAGCGTCTGCCGGGCCAGCGGTATCGAGGCAAGGGAGTTCCAGGCGATCTGCAAGGAGCGCTGCAAGCATCTGAAGTTTCCGGAGAGCACGGGCAGCAAGTGGCTGACCAACTATCACATGCTCGACGACACCGATGCCCGGCGCCTGCTCGCTGTCATGAAGGTCAAGCTGGAAAGCCAGGCAACGCACAAGGCTGCGTGACGCCGCTCCGACGCGATATCGGACCGGAATTCAGTTTCAAAAAGACACGGCATGCAAAACAGCGTTTCACACGGCTGACCTCGGCACTGGCGCGCGCAAGGGCACCCGTGGACCGTGAGAAGCCATGACTAAGCACCGGTCGGCGTCCACCCTGAGCAAAGCTTCATTGGCATTTCTGCCAAGCAGCAGCGAAGACTTGCGCAAATTTCCTTCTACTCTTTAGACACTTGTAAACTGTCTCTGGGGTATTCTCCGTTCCAAACGAATGGATGGATCCGACATGCTCAATGATCTTCTCAACCAAGCGCAGGACAGTTCTCCTGAAAAACGCCACAAGCTGGTTGAACATGTCACTGACCTGTTTGTCACGGGCGCGAACAGTTATCAGACCGAGGAAATCTCGCTTTTCAACGCCGTGTTGGAACGCATGTTGCCGTCGATGGAAGCGGAGCAGAAACAAACCGTCTCCGAGCGGCTGGCCCCGGTCGATTCAACATCTCACGCGGTTGCCTACGAACTGGCGAGCGAGGAGATCGAAATTGCGCGGCCAATGCTGACGACGTCCAAGGCGCTGAAGTCCGACGACATTCTGCGGCTTGCCAAAACGATGGGTCAGGGTCACCTGCTCGCCATTTCGAAACGCGACCATCTGGAAGCCAAGGTCACCGACGTGCTGCTGGAGCGCGGCGAAAGTCCGGTCAAGCAATCGGTGGCGGCGAACTCGGGTGCCGAGCTTTCCGACTGGGGCGGACGCCTCCTCGTGAAGCTGGCAGAACGGGATGAAAAGATCCGCGACGCGATGATCGAGCGCTCGGATGTCTCGGAAGACGATTACGAAAAGCTGATTTCCCAGATGCCTGCGCAGCAGCAGAGCAAGATCAGGAAGATGCGCGAGGAGAACGAAGAGCTCGTGCGCACGCTTTTCCACGAGGCCAGCAAGGTTGTCGCCAGCACCAAGCTGGAGCGCAAGAAGACCCGGATCGATGCCAAGGTCGCCCTGAAGGATATCCGCGAAGGCCGCGGGGCACTCGGACAGGCGCTGACCCAGATGGCCCTGTCGAACAACCTCTTCGACATCTGCTTCCTGCTCGCCGAACTGGCGGGGCTGGACCAGAAATACGTTACCAACGTCATGGTTCGCTACGATGCGACCGGCGTTGCCGTTTTGTGCAAGGCGCTCGGCGTCGACAAGAACGGCTATGTCGCGCTTTGCCGGGCACGCGCATCAAACAACAAGCAGCCGCAGACGACCGTCCAGAACTGGATCAACGACTACCAGGAACTGACGGACAAGGATGCGCGGCGCCTGTTGTCGTTCATGAAAGTCCGTCTGAGCACCCTGGAAGAACAGGCAGCCTGATCCGGCCGCCTGTGCTTTCTTTTCCAAACTACACTTATGAAGATGCGGCTTCGCGCGTGACAACGGCTGCACCGTGTTCCAGCGTGCGGTGAACCGGGCATTTGTCGGCAATCTCAAGCATGCGCCGCCGCGTCGCGTCGTCCAGCTCCCCTTCCAGCGTGATCAGCCGTTCAAACCGGTCAATCTTTCCACCCTTTTCCTTCAATTCTTCTGAGCACTCCGCGCAATCGGCCGCGTGTACCTTGTTGTGCAGAACCTGCGTGCCGATCCGGTCAACTTTCAGGCCCTTGCGATCCGCATACATACGCAGCGTCATCACGGTGCAGGCACCCAGCGCGGTCGACAGGAAGTCATAGGGTGACGGTCCGCTGTCGAAACCGCCATAACTGACAGGCTCGTCGGCGATCAACCGGTGCTGGCCGGCGGCAACCATCGCCTGGAACTTGCCCTGCCCGGTTTCCACAACATCGACACCCTCTCTTGCCGCCTCTGCCGGTTTGGACGCGTCCTCCTTGTCCAGATAACCGCTGGCCCAACCGGCGATCACTCTCGCCGCATAGGCCGCGTCTTCGCCTCGGGTCAGAAGATGATCCGCCTTGTCGAGCGATACAAAGCTCTTGGGATGCTTCGCGGCGACAAAAATGTCGGTCGCATTGTCAATGCCGACCGTGTCGTCCAGCGGCGCATGCATGACCAGAAGCGCCTTGCCCAGCTGCGCCGTTCTCTCCTTCACGGTCTGGGCTTCAAGGTCATCCAGGAATTCCTTCCGGATCGTGAATGAGCGGCCCGCGAGGTCAACATTTCCGGACCCCTTTTTGCGGATCTCGTTCACCGAACCCTTGAAATTATGGATGACATGATCGGCATCCGATGGTGCACCGATGGTCACGACCGCACGCACTTCCGGGATGTCCGCTGCGACGGACAGCACGGCCGCGCCACCAAGTGAATGTCCGATCAGGAGCTGTGGTGCCTCGTAGTTGGTCCGCAGAAAGTCAGCGGCAAGCTTGAGGTCATCGACATTGGACGAAAATCCGGTCGACGAAAAATCGCCGCCGCTGCCGCCCAGTCCCGTGAAATCAAAGCGCAAGACGGCAATGCCTTCGGCGCTGAGCGCGCCGGCGATATGGCGGGCGGCCGGAATATCCTTTGAACATGTGAAGCAATGAGCGAACAGCGCGAAGGCCCGGATTTTCCCGGCCGGGAGATCAAGCCGTGCCGCCAGTTTTGCGCCATGCGCTCCGTCAAATTCCAGTCGCAACGGTCTGTTTGCCATTGTTCAACCCTCCAGCGTTTCATCGCGCCTGAGGTAAGCATGAACCCCTGCCATGCAAGTCACGGCTTGGTGTGAGCGCTGTGAAGACCGTCTGCCGCGTTTCACGCAAGGAGATCGGGTGCGCCTCAGGCAAAGTCCTTGAACGTTGCAAGCGCGGCCCGATCATAGCCCTGCGACGCGGTCCAGAGCTGACGCGTGTAGTCGTGCCGGACATTGCCGGAGCGCATCTGCTCCTCGCTCATTTCCTCGACAACCTCGCCGCGGTTCATGACGGCG
>JBCDEN010000201.1:0-6796 GCA_039179715.1 Pseudomonadota bacterium | reverse complement strand
CAAGTTCGTCCTGCGGACAGGGCTTTTCAAGATAGATGAATGCGTGCGCTTCATTGAGCGCTTTCTTGATTGCCTCGGCAGACGTTTCGTTTGTCAGCATGACGCGAGCCGCCTGCGGTACCAGCATTTCCGATGCGCGCAAAAAGGCGGTTCCACCCCGGCCCGGCAGATTGTAGCAGGAAAAAATCACGCAAGTTGCCGGGTTCTGCTTCAAAAATCGCAGGGCTTCCTCGGATTCACCGAAGCAGACCGCCGTGTAATGGTCGCCGAAAAGGCGTTCGAAACCGCTCCTGACGGCTTCGTCATGATCTGCGACGACAATCAGGTCGTTCGGCTCTTCCATGAAACACACTTTCGGTAACATCCGGCTTTTCTGGCCGGTCTGTGGTTGTCTCCTTTATTGAGGGTCCCACAAGAGGGATAACAAATGCTTGCCGCAGCGTGCCGAAACGGTGCGATCGCGCTTCCGCGAGGTTTGGCCCGTTCGCAAGGGAATTCAGGTATGGCGTTCGGAATGCAAGTCGCCCTATAAGGCCGCATGCTTGATGTCCTCGCCATTGGTGCCGGTCCGGCCGGACTGTTTGCGGCCGACCAGCTGTCAGCCGCCGGGTTCACGGTACAGATCATCGACCGGATGCCTTCGCCTGCGCGAAAGTTCCTGATGGCCGGGCGGGGCGGCCTCAACCTCACGCACAGCGAAGACATCGGCGCGTTCGTTCGCCGTTACCGGGAAGCGGAATCATTTCTCGCTCCAATGATCGATGCGTTTCCGCCGAAGGCCCTGATCGACTGGTGTCACGAACTCGGACAGGAGACGTTCGTCGGCTCAAGCGGCCGCGTCTTTCCCGTTGCAATGAAGGCATCGCCCTTGTTGCGCGCCCTCCTCGGGCGGCTTGAAGAGCGCGGTGTAACACTGCAGACCCGGTGCTCCCTCAAAGGTTTGCCCGGAGAACATACGGCTACCGTACAGTCTGAAGACGGCACGACAAGCGAAATCAAGGCGTGCGCCACCTTGCTTGCCCTGGGTGGTGCCAGCTGGCCGAAACTCGGATCAACCGCCGCCTGGGTGCCGCTTCTTGAGGAGCACGGTGTGCGGATCAACCCGTTCCAGCCTGCGAATTGCGGCTTTCAGATTGGCTGGAGCCCGTTCCTGAAAGACAGGTTCGCCGGCTCTCCCCTGAAACGCATCGGCCTCGGCATCGCTGGCCTCCATGTCCGCGGTGAAGCCGTCCTCTCCGAAACGGGGCTGGAAGGCGGCGCCGTTTACGCGCTTTCTGCCGAAATCCGGGACAGGATCGGCCGTCTCGGTTCGGCGGAGCTGGAAATCGACCTGCGTCCGGAGACGACAACCGATCGGCTTGCTGAAAAACTCGCGCGCCCCCGGGGAAAACAGACCTGGTCCACCTTCCTGAAAAAGACGCTCAAGCTGAGGCCTGTTGAAGTCGCCCTGATACACGAAAGCGGTGCTCTGCCCGTCGACCCGGTTGCGCTTGCAAGCCGCATCAAACGGGTGAAACTGACCAGCATGGCGCCCTACCCGATAGACCGGGCGATTTCGTCCGCGGGCGGCATCGCGCTTGACGAAGTCAACCAGGCGATGATGCTGCACAAGATGCCGGGTGTCTTCGCAGCCGGAGAAATGCTGGATTGGGAAGCACCGACGGGCGGATATCTTCTGCAAGCCTGTTTCGCAACGGCGCATCGCGCGGCCTCGGGGATCGAATCCTATCTGAATACAAAAACCGCGGGACAGCAGTCATGACGATACTTTTTGTGGATGCGGACGCCTGCCCGGTGAAAGACGAGGCCGTTCGGGTCGGTGAGCGGCACAAGGTTGAAATCAAGTTCGTGTCCAACAGCTGGATGAGGCTGCCGGAAGGCGATCTCATAGAACGGGTCGTCGTCCCGGAAGGGCCTGACGAGGCGGACAACTGGATTGCCGAACGGGCGAAAGAAGGCGATGTCGTCATAACAGCGGACGTTCCGCTTGCGGCGCGGTGCGTCAAGTCAGGGGCTCTTGTGATCGGTCCGACCGGGAAACCGTTCCGCGAGGACGGCATCGGCATGCGCCTTGCCATGCGCGATCTCAACACGCATCTGCGGGAAACGGGTGAAATCCGCGAGGGCGGCCCGTCCTTTACCAAGGCCGACAGGTCCCGGTTTCTGAACCAGCTAGAAACCACCATGCGCGCGGCCAAGCGCATCGCCCAGTCCAAATAAAAACTCCCTGCAAGGCTGGGAGGAGACCTTGCAGGGAGGCGCCGGGGGCACTTTTTGTGCCGCATCTGAACCGGCTGAGTCGCATTGTCTTATTTGGCTGGAGCCGGTGATCCGGCTCCGGAACCTTCAAGATCTTAGCGGCAGAACTTGTACTGACCGGAATAGGCCAGGAAGTAGCCGGTGTTCGGGTTGAACGAACGATATTTCGCGTGGCAGTAGTTGTACCAGGCCGGTGTCCAAGGAGCCGGACGGTAGGTGACGACCGGAGCCGGTGCCGGGTAGTAGGCGGGCGGCGGGGCAACGTAGCGCGGTGCATAGCGGGGCCGTGCCAGGGCGGAGCCGATGATCGCACCGGCAGCAATGCCGCCTGCGATGCCTGCGCCAACGCGCCAGCCGTTTCCAGCTTCGGCAGTGGTTGTCTGAGAGGTGAGAACGACACCGGCAACGAGAGCCAGGGCAGTGGTGGTGGTTGCGATTTTCTTAAACATTCTAAAGTCCCTTCTTGGTTGTGAGGCCCTGAATGTTTCCCTGCCTCAGCTCATGAAAAGACCATAGCGCCGCCCCCCGACCAGCTCTGTGACCGGGGTCACAAGGTGTCATATTTGCATTTTTTTCTGTTTGATGACCGGAACAGGGAACTTGCGGATCAACGCGTTCAGAGAAAACTCACACTAGTTTCTCTTGCCACGCCCTTAGCTCAGACCTACATTATCGCGCATCGGCGCGCGTTGCGCCGTACGGGACATGACGAAAGACCCGGTGAGACTGATTTCGGTGGCGCTTCTAAAGCGTTGCTCTGAATAGCCAAGCTTTCCGTTTCTTATTGACTTCTCGTAGATCCGCGCTCTGCAGGCCCTCCCGCAGGCGCACAAACAACGGAAAGGTTTCTCCATGCGCGAGAACGGCACCATCAAGTTTTTCAACCACGACCGTGGTTTCGGTTTCATCACGCCGGATAGCGGCGGCAAGGACGTCTTTGTCCATGTGACTGCTTTCGAACAGGCCGGCATCGGTGCGCCGGTTGAAGGCGCGAAGATCTCCTTCGTTGCCGAAGATGACCGCCGCGGCCGCGGCAAGCAGGCTGCACAGCTCGAGCTTCTCTGAGGCTCAAGGGTTCATTTCGAACCCTGGCAAGATGTTGAGATGAGAACGGGGCCAAGCGGCCCCGTTTTTGTTTGAAAAGAAGAAGCGGCTTTCGCCCCACCGACAAGCACACCCTCGTCGTCCCGGCCAAACGCAGCGCGCGCCGGTACTGGGGCGTCTGTCGGTAAACTGCCGCGTCCGGCTGATGGACTGAAAACCGGTTTTGCCGCCGAGGAAGCTACATCTCCCGCAGGGAGAGGTCGGCCTGAAAGGCCGGGTGAGGGAAAAAGTGTTGACGTCTCCTTGAGAGACCCGGCCCCTCACCCTGGCCCTCTCCCATCGGGAGAGGGTAAGTCCTGGCAAGTCGGAGCTGCGGAAACTTGCTAACTTCCAGACTGCGCCTTCGCACTTCCTCAAATTGGGCTCACTGGATTTGGTGACGCCCTGAACAGCCTCGCCATCGTCATCCCGGCCAAGCGCAGTGCGAGCCGGGACCGGAGAGGCGCTGCGCTGCGTCCGGGATGACGGCGGCAAGTCGGAGCAAGGGTCGAGACGACGATTGCGTTACCTCATTTCAGCATGCAGTCGAGCAGTTCGCCTTCGCCGATCACACCGACAATGGCGCCGTCTTTCTGAACGACGACGGGCTCGGTGCTGGAGCGCTTCAGCCTTGCGACCTCGCGCACGGGCGTTCCGGCCTCGCAGGTCAGTCCGCTTGCCAGCGAACCCGGCAGACTGCCGGGCGGGACCATGATGTCCCGCGCCCTGAGCACATTCAGTGGGTTCATGTGGCTGACGAAGTCGGCAACATAGCCGTCCTCCGGGTTCTTGACGATTTCCTGCGGCGTTCCGAGCTGGATGATCCGGCCGCCTTCCATGATGGCGATGCGCGAGCCGATCTTGGCCGCCTCGTCCAGATCATGGCTGACGAAGATGATCGTGCGGTTGAGTTCCTTCTGAAGATCCAGAAGTTCATCCTGCAACTTGTCGCGAATGAGCGGATCAAGCGCGGAGAACGGCTCGTCCATCAAGAGGATCGGGGCATCCGTCGCAAAGGCACGGGCAAGGCCGACGCGCTGCTGCATGCCGCCAGACAGCTCGTGAACGTATTTTTCGCCCCAGCCTGACAGGCCGACCAGCTTCAGCTGTTCCTCGACCTTGGACGCGCGTTCCTTGGGAGACATGCCCGCAAGCTCAAGGCCGAAGCCGACATTTTCCGAAACGGTGCGCCAGGGCAGAAGACCGAATTGCTGGAAAACCATGGCGATGCGGCTTCGGCGGAGTTCGCGCAGATCGTTGGCCGAACAGGTTTCCGGGTTCACGTAGCTGCTGCCGTCGTGAACCTGGACCTCGCCGCGGATCACCGGGTTAAGGCCGTTGACGGCACGCAGCAAGGTGGATTTTCCGGAGCCCGAGAGGCCCATCAGAACCAGCACCTCGCCCTCGTGAATATCGAGGCTGGCACCGGCGACACCGAGGATCTGGCCTGTCTCGGCCTGGATTTCCTGCCGGGTCTTGCCGGCATCGATCAGTGTCAGCGCCGACTTCGGATTGTCGCCGAAGACGATGTCGACATCGCGGAAGGATACGATCGGGGATGTTGTTGTCTCACTCATCGTTTGCCTCCTTCCTCTTTCCTGAAGAACCTGTCGAGCACAATCGCGATCAGAACTATGCAGACCCCGACCTCAAAGCCCTGCGCGATGTTCACAGTGTTCAACGCCCTGAGTGTCGGCACTCCGAGACCGTCCGCGCCGACCAGTGCCGCGATAACAACCATGGAAAGCGACAGCATGATGGTCTGGGTGAGCCCGGCCATGATCTGGGGCAGCGCATAAGGAAGTTCCACCTTCCAAAGGAGCTGGGATTTGGTGGCGCCAAATGCCTCGCCCGCCTCCAGCAGCGCTTTCGGCGTTGAGGAAACGCCGAGCTGCGTCAGCCGGATCGGGGCGGGAATGGCGAAAATAACGGTCGCAATCAGTCCAGGCACCATGCCAAGCCCGAACAGGATCAGCGCCGGGATCAGATAGACGAAGGTGGGGATCGTCTGCATCAGATCCAGGACCGGCCGGATCGCCGCATAAAAGCGCGGGTTGTGCGCTCCCAGAACACCGATCGGCACGCCCGCAATCATGCATACAACCGCAGCCGCGAGGACCAGAGCAAGCGTTTCAGTGGTTTCTTCCCAGTACCCCTGATTGATCGTCAGAAGCAGCGCCAGGATCACAAAGACCGTAAACGCAATGGTGCGGTGGACGGCGAAGCCGATGCCGGCTGCGATGGCAACGATGACCAGCGGATGCGGGGCTTGCAACAACCACAGGATCCCGTCGATCAGGGACTCCAGAAAGATGGAAATGCCGTCAAAGATCCACGCGGCATTCACGGTCAGCCAGTCAAAAAAGGCTTTCGCCCACTTCCCGATCGGCAATTTGTGTTCTTCAAGCCAGTCCAACCCGCTGCTCCGGTTCGTCTCAGTTCAAAAAAAATGCGCCGGGCGGAAGGTCCGCACCGGCGCTGTTTCAGGCCCTATTCGACGCCAAGGGCACCCTTGACCGCGGCGAAGCTGTCCCCGCCGTCGAAGGTCTTGACCCCGACAAGCCAGCTTTCGAACGTGGCCGGATGCACCTTCAACCAGGCAGCCGCAGCCTTGTTCGGGTCTTCTCCGTCATTCAGGATCGCGCCCATGATCTCGTTTTCCATCGCAAGCGAAAACTGGAGGTTTTCAAGTAACTTGCCGACGTTCGGGCACTCTTTGACATACCCGGTGCGGACATTGGTGTAGACCGTCGCACCGCCGAAGTCCGGGCCGAAGATGTCGTCACCGCCCTCAAGATACGCCATCTCGAAATTGGCGTTCATCGGATGCGGTTCCCAGCCGAGGAAGACGATATCGTTTTCGCGTTTACCGGCTCTGGTCACCTGCGCGAGCATGCCCTGCTCGGACGACTCCACGACTTCAAAGCCTTCCAGACCAAAGAGATTCTGGTCGATCATGCCTATGATCAGGCGGTTGCCGTCGTTCCCCGCTTCGATGCCGTAAATCTTGCCGTCGAGATCGTCACGGAACTTGGCGATGTCCGCAAAGCTCTTCAGACCCTTGTCGTAAGTGTATTTCGGCACGGCGAGCGTGTATTTCGCGCCTTCCAGATTGGCACGGACCGTCTCGACGGAACCGTCTTCACGATACGCCTTGATGTCGCCTTCCATGGTCGGCATCCAGTTGCCGAGGAAGACGTCGATGTCCTTGTTCTTCAAAGACGCATAGGTCACCGGAACCGACAGGATCTTGACTTCAGGCTCATAACCGAGCGCTTCCAGCACGACCGATGTCGCAGCGGTGGTCGCCGTAATGTCCGTCCAGCCGACATCCGAGAAACGCACCGTCTTGCAGGCCTCCGGTTCGCTGGCCATCGCCGTACCGGACAGCATGACAGCCAATGCAAGGCCTCCAGCGAGTTTCGCTGCAATGTTCATGAGTATACCTCCTTTG
>JBCDEN010000154.1:0-7686 GCA_039179715.1 Pseudomonadota bacterium | reverse complement strand
AGTCCTCCGGAGGTGGTGAAGGCTTCCAGTTCGATACCGCCGATAACGATCTTCTCGATCCATTCCATGGGCGAAACCCACTTGATCTCACCGTCTTCAAGGACCTCGCAATCGTTGAGGTATTCGTTGACCACGCCTTCCGGAGACCAGTTGAAGGAATATCCCATCAGGCCGGTCGGATTTTGCGGCAAGGCGCCGACCCGCATCCGGCAGGACCGGCAGGTCTCGAATTCCTCGATCAGGCTGGCACCGACGATCCCCACGAAACCGGGAGCCAGTCCGCATTGCGGGGCCATGAGCCCCTTGGAGGACTTGGCAAGTTCCATGATTGCCTTCGTGGTCGGTACGTCCTCGGTCAGATCGAAATAGTGAAGACCCAGCGCATGCGCGATGGAGGCAACACCGACATTCAGGAAATAGGGCAGGCAGGAAAGCACGGCATGCGACCCGGAAAGGGCATCACGCAGGGCATCGAGATTGCTGACGTCGACATGCCGGGTTTCAAAGGGAAGATCCGGGCCGGCATGCCTATCGAAGCCGGTCACGTCAAACCCGCTGTCGTGAAGGAGTTCGCCTGCCAGTGCGCCCACCTTGCCCAGGCCCAGAACCGCTATCTTGTCCATCTGCAAAAATCCCCCGAGAGTGACAGGTCTCAGAATAACCGCCCTTGACCTGCACAATAACACCTGAAAAATAGTTATATTCATGACTATTACTCATAGATAGGCGCTTGCATGGACCGCGATTTTCCGATTCCGAGCATATCGGTTCTGCGCTGTTTCGAGGCGGCGGCAAAGCACCAGAGTTTTACCGCCGCTGCAGAGGAACTCGGCCTGACGCAAAGCGGCGTCAGCCGACAGGTCAAGGAGCTGGAGGATCAGATCGGTGCGCCGCTGTTTCGGCGCGAAGGACGCGGCATCCGCTTGACGCAGGCAGGCAAGTCCCTCGCCGAGGGCGTTTTCTCCGATCTGTCACGGCTCCGCCGGACAATCAGCCAGGCCGTTGCCGCGGGCGGAACCCAGGAGCTGTTGACGATTGCAGCCCTGCCCTCCTTTGCAACCCGCTGGCTTGTACCCCGGTTGAAGCATTTCAAGGAACTGCGCCCGAACCTGGACCTGATGGTCCACAGCCGGTCCGAACCCTTCGATCTGGTCGAGGAAGGCATTGATGTTGCAATCCACTTCGGAGCCAATGACTGGCCGGGTGCGAAGCTCAGCCCACTCTGTCCGGAGGATCTGATTGTGGTCGCGGCCCCGGCATTGCTAGAAACCAGTCCGGTACGGCAAAAGCCGGACATTTTGAACCTCCCGCTCCTGCACATGACATCCCGCTCCCACCTCTGGAAAGTCTTCCAGAAGTCTGTTCCCGGCACGGCTGCCCACGTTCAGGTAGGCAGCTATTTCGACAGGTTTTCGCTGGTGATCGCCGCCGCCGCGAGTGGCATGGGCGCCGCAATCCTGCCGACCTACCTGATTGAGGCCGAGCTTGCCTCGGGCGCACTCGTGAACCTGGCATCCATGCAGGACAACTCCGAACACAATTACTATCTGGCGACGCCTCCCGGCCGGATCAGCCCGCCTGCAGCCGAGTTCCTCACCTGGATCCGGGGCCAGGTCAGCCGCAGGGTCAAACCGGTCTGAATCTAATTTATTTTAGGTTTGAAATTTTAGACTTGAAGTAAATCGCGAAACGTGGTTCGCTGATCCGAGTGATGGGGCTCGCGTCATGTGGAGGATCTTATGAAGATTGCGTGTTTGGGCGGTGGGCCGGCCGGTCTCTATTTCGCGATATCCATGAAACTGCGCGACCCGTCGCACGATGTAGTCGTGCTGGAACGGAACCGCGCCAACGATACGTTCGGTTGGGGTGTTGTGCTGTCGGACGACGCCCTCAGCCGGATGGAAGGCAATGATCCCGTCAGCACCCGGGCGATCCGCGATCACTTCGCCTATTGGGACGATATCGCCGTTGAGCACAATGGTGTCAGAACGGTTTCCGGCGGCCACGGCTTTGCCGGGATCGGCCGCAAGCAGATGCTGATTCTCCTTCAGGAACGCGCGCGCGAACTCGGCGTGGAGATGCGCTTCGAGACCGAGTTCGAGGACGCGGAAACTTTCCGCCAGGACTATGACCTCGTTGTCGCCTGCGACGGCATCAATTCCAGGGTGCGCACCGAATACGAGGATGTCTTCAAACCGGACATCGACACGAGGCTGTGCAAGTTCATCTGGCTCGGCACGCACCAGAAATTCGACGACGCCTTCACCTTTATCTTCGAAAAGACCGAACACGGCTGGATCTGGGCGCATGTCTACCAGTTCGATGACAACACGGCGACCTTCATCGTCGAGTGCCTTCAGCCGGCCTGGGACGGCTGGGGCTTCGCCGACATGTCGAAGGAAGAGACTGTCGAGACCTGCCGCGGGATCTTCGAAAAATATCTCGGCGGCCATGATCTCATGTCCAACGCCGCCCATTTGCGCGGCTCTGCGGTCTGGATGAACTTCCCGCGCGTGATCTGCGAGAAGTGGTACCACAAGAACATCGTCCTCATGGGTGACGCGGCTGCGACGGGACACTTTTCCATCGGCTCCGGGTCCCGCCTCGCTTTTGACAGCGCGATCGCGCTTGCCGACTATCTCCACAGCGAAGCGGACATGGAGACCGCCTTCGAGCGCTATCAGGAAGAGCGGCGGCTGGAAGTTCTGAGGCTGCAATCGGCGGCAAGAAATTCACTTGAATGGTTCGAGAATGTAGAACGTTATCTCGATCAGGACCCGGTTCAGTTCAACTACAATCTGCTCACCCGGTCCCAGCGGATCAGCCACGAGAACCTGCGCCTGCGCGATCCGAAATGGCTTGAATCGGCGGAAAGGTGGTTCATGGACCGGTCCGGCGCCTCGCCGAACGCGCCGGTGCGCGCGCCCATGTTCGCACCGTTCAAGCTGCGCGGGATGCCGCTGAAGAACCGGATCGTGGTCTCGCCGATGGCACAGTACAAGGCCGTCGACGGGGCCCCGACCGACTGGCATCTGATTCACTATGGCGAACGCGCCAAGGGCGGCGCGGGGCTTGTCTATGTGGAGATGACATGTGTCAGCGCCGAGGGCCGCATCACCCCGGGCTGTCCGGGTCTTTATGCACCCGAGCACGAAACCGCATGGAAGCGTCTCACCGATTTCGTGCACGCAGAGACGGACGCGAAGATCTGTTGCCAGATCGGACATTCCGGCCGCAAGGGATCGACGCAGCTCGGCTGGCAGGAAATGGATGCACCGCTTGCTGACGGCAACTGGGATATCGTCTCTGCTTCGGCAATCCCGTGGTCCGCGAACAACGCGGCACCGCGCGAGATCACTCCGGCGGAAATGGCGGAAATCAAGACCCAGTTCGTGCGCTCGGCCGAGATGGCGGAACGTGCGGGCTTCGACATGATCGAGCTGCACGCCGCACACGGCTATCTGCTGTCCTCCTTCATCTCGCCGGTCTCGAACGTCCGCACGGACGAATATGGCGGCTCGCTGGAAAACCGCATGCGCTGGCCTCTGGAGGTCTTCAGGGCCATGCGGGACGTGTGGCCCGAAGACAAACCCATGTCTGTGCGTATTTCGGCAAATGACTGGGTCGGAAGCGAAGGCGTGACCGCGGAGGATGCGGTTGAGATTGCAAGGATGTTCCGCGCTGCCGGGGCTGATCTCATCGACGTCTCCGCCGGCCAGACGACACCGGACGCAAAGCCGGTTTATGGCCGCATGTTCCAGACACCGTTCTCCGACCAGATCAGGAACGAGGGCGGGCTCCAGACCATGGCCGTCGGCAACATCTACGAAGCGGATCACGCCAATTCCATCCTGATGGCCGGGCGTGCGGACCTTGTCGCGGTGGGTCGTCCGCATCTGGCCGATCCCTACTGGACCTTGCACGAGGCAAGCCGCATCGGTGACAGGAACGCGACCGACTGGCCCCTGCCCTATCTGGCGGGCCGTGATCAGACCTGGCGGCTTGCCGACCGCGACGCGGAGATCCTGCGCGCATGAGTGTGTCCGGCAAACATATCGTCGTCACCGGCGGCGGCAGCGGCGTGGGGGCTGCCTGTGCCGCGCTCCTCGCCGGACAGGGGGCCCATGTCACCATATTCGGCCGGACCGAAGAAACCCTTGCCGCGCAATCCCTGCCCTATCAGCTGTGCGATATCACCGACGCAGGAGCCGTGGCTTCGGCCTTTGAAGCAGCACGGAAAGACGCAGGCGCTGTGGATGTCGTGATAGCAAATGCGGGTGCCGCTGAAAGCATGCCGTTTTCACGAACAACGCCGGATCTTCTGCAAAACATGCTTTCCGTCAACCTGATCGGCGTTGCCAATGTCTGGCAGGCGGCCTTGGCCGACATGAAGTCTTCCGGTTGGGGGCGGATGATCGCCATTGCCTCGACGGCCGGGCTCAGGGGCTATCCATATGTAAGCGCCTATTGCGCGGCAAAGCATGCCGTTGTCGGGTTGACGCGGTCGCTGGCGAAGGAACTCGCCAAAACCGGCATCACCGTCAACGCGATCTGCCCGGGTTTCGTCGAAACGCCGATGCTGGAGCGATCGATCGCCAACATCATGGACAAGACCGGGCTTGGCCGTGAAGAGGCGGAAGCGACGCTGAAGGCGGACAACCCGCAAGGACGATTCATTCAGCCGGACGAAATTGCTCAGATGGCATCCTGGCTCTGTACAGACGGCGCCCGGTCGGTCAACGGCCAGGCCCTGGGCCTGTCGGGAGGCGAGTTATGAGCGGCCAGTCCGAGACATTGTCCAAGGCGCGCCTGCGTGTCTGGCTGAAGCTTCTGAAAGCCTCGAACGGGATCGAGGCCGAGATCCGGCGCAGGCTGCGCGACGGACACAACACCACATTGCCGCGCTTTGACGTCATGTCGGCCCTGGCCCGGTTTCCCGACGGCCTGAAGATGAGCGACCTGTCCACGTTTCTGCGGGTGTCCAACGGCAACGTGACCGGCATCGTCGACAAGCTGACCGAGGAAGGCCTGGCGCAGCGTGTTGCCGTTCCCGGAGACAAACGCGCCCAGGTCGCGCGCTTGACACAAAAAGGGGAAGCGGAATTCGAAAATCTCGCCAGCCGCCACGAAAGCTGGATAAATTCACTGCTCGACGGCCTGACCAATGAAGACCTGGCAACGCTTTCCGATAGTCTGGAAAGAGTTCTGGCCCAAAGCACCGAACAGGAGCGAGCGGATGCGTAGCGACGTGCAACATTTCCGATGCGAGGTTTCGGACGGCATCGCGCGGATCGCGCTGGACCGGCCGGAACGCAAGAACCCGCTCACATTCGAAAGCTACGCCGAACTGCGCGACTGGTTCCGGGAGCTTCACTATTCGGACGATGTCCATGCGGTGGTGATCCTTCCAAATGGCGGCAATTTCAGCTCCGGCGGCGATGTTCATGACATCATCGGTCCGCTGACCCGCATGACCATGAAGGAGCTGCTGTCGTTCACGCGCATGACCGGCGATCTGGTCAAGGCAATGCTCGGATGCGGCAAGCCGGTCATCGCGGCTGTCGACGGGATCTGCGCCGGTGCCGGTGCGATCATGGCGATGGCCTCGGACCTGCGCATTGCGACACCGGAGGCCAAGGTTGCCTTCCTGTTCAACCGCGTTGGCCTGGCCGGCTGCGACATGGGTGCCTGCGCCATGCTGCCGAGGATCATCGGCCAGGGACGGGCAGCAGAACTTCTGTATCTCGGGCGGTCCATGAAAGCGGAGGAAGGCCATGCCTGGGGCTTTTTCAACTCGGTCGTCGAGGCGGCGGAACTTCAGAAGGCCGCCGTTGGTCTGGCAGAGCGGATCGCCGCCGGTCCCACTTTCGCCAATTCCATGACCAAGACAATGCTGGCGCAGGAATGGTCGATGAGCCTTGAACAGGCGATCGAAGCCGAGGCCCAGGCGCAGGCCATCTGCATGCAGGGCAACGACTTCCGCAGGGCCTACGATGCTTTTGCCGCGAAGGAAAAACCGGTGTTCGAGGGCGACTGATGGCAGACCGGACATTCCTAACCTGGCCCTTCTTCGACGATCATCACCGCGCCCTGGCCGACGAGCTGGAAACCTGGGCCAGAGCAAACCTCGGTGATCTTGACCACCACGACACGGATGCGGTTTGCCGCAAACTGGTCACGGATCTCGGCGATGCGGGCTTCCTGGAACACACCGGTTCTCCGGACGGTCAGTTGGACGTCCGCAGCCTCTGCCTGATCCGCGAGACGCTCGCACGCCATGACGGGCTGGCGGACTTTGCGTTCGCGATGCAGGGGCTCGGCACGGGCGCGATTTCGCTCTTTGGCACCGACGCGCAAAAGGAACACTGGCTGCCGCAATCGCGCGGTGGCACGGCGATCTCCGCCTTCGCGCTGACGGAACCGCAATCGGGCTCGGACGTCGCCAATTCGACCATGACGGCAACTGCCGACGGCAATGACTTTGTGCTCAACGGGGAAAAGACCTGGATCTCCAACGGGGGAATCGCCGATGTCTATACGCTCTTTGCCAGAACGGGCGAAGCGCCCGGCGCGAAGGGGCTTTCCGCGTTCATCTTGACGCCGGACACGGGCGGTTTCGAAGTTGTCGAGCGTCTTGAAACGATTGCCCCGCACCCGCTGGCAACGCTGCGCTTCACCGATTGCAGGGTTCCGAAATCCAGCATGATCGGTGCGCCCGGTTCAGGCTTCAAGGTTGCCATGTCGGTGCTCGATATCTTCCGCTCCACCGTTGCCGCGGCCGCGCTCGGCTTTGCAAGGCGTGCGCTGGACGAGGCCCTGAAAAGGGTCACGACACGGAAAATCCAGGGTGCGCCGCTTTCCGATTTGCAGCTGGTTCAGGGGCACATCGCGGACATGGCACTCGACATCGACGCCGCCGCGCTCCTCATCTACCGCGCCGCCTGGGCAAAGGACAGCGGCGCACCGCGTGTTACCCGCGAAGCGGCCATGGCAAAGCTTTTTTCCACGGACCAGGCACAACAGGTGATCGACAAGGCCGTTCAGCTCCACGGCGGTGACGGGGTTCGTAGCGGCACGGCGGTTGAAAAACTCTACCGCGAAATCCGTGCCTTGCGTATCTATGAAGGGGCGTCCGACGTTCAGAAGATCATCATCGCGCGCCAGACGCTGCAAAGCCTCTGACGGCCAACCAGAAGGGAAGGAATGACCATGACCAAGGAACTTGACGGCGGCATCACCCGGAACGGCGAAGGCGTTGACGGTGTGGCGCTCAATATTTTGGGTCAGATCTACTATCCAAAGGCCTGGTGCGAGTCGACCTTTGCATTCGAGACCAATTCCGAGCCGGGCCAGTTCGTTCCCGTCCATGTTCATCCGACCCAGGACGAGTTCATTCTGGTGCAGGAAGGCGAACTCGACCTGAAGCTCGACGGGAAATGGGTCAAGGCGCAGGCCGGCGATCTGGTGCGCATGCCCATGGGTGTCCCCCATGGATATTTCAACAAATCCGAAAGTCCGTGCCGCGCCCTCTTCTGGGTTTCACCGGCCGGAAAACTGAAAGAACTGTTCGACGAACTGCACGAAATGACGGACGTGGAAGCGGTGGTTCGTGTCTCGGCGGAACACGATGTCGATTTCCTGCCTCCGGAAGCCAATGAATAGTCCGGACGGCAAATAACTAATTTT
>JBCDEN010000398.1:0-4606 GCA_039179715.1 Pseudomonadota bacterium | reverse complement strand
GCCACACCGGCATTCGCCGCCGATACGGTCAAGATCGGGCTCGCGGTTCCAATGACCGGCGACTATGCACCTTACTCGGAATTCCAGGGTGCAAAATGCATGGCGGAGAAGATCAATGCGGATGGCGGTATCAATGGCATGCCGATCGAATTGTTCATCCAGGACACGGGGTCGGATACGCAGACAGCCGTTTCCCTCGCCCAGAAGTTCCTGGATGACGGCGTCGTCATGCTCGGCACGATCCCGTTCTCCGACACGATGATCCCGGTTGCGCAGGTTGCCGCCGGCTACGGCGTTTCGATCTTCCAGCCGCAGTCGACGCAGGTGGAAATGCATGCGGGCATCGTCGACAACTTCTTTACCGGCGTTTCGCCCGACCCGTTCACCGCCACTGCGGCCGCAAACCATGCCCTCAAGCAAGGGGTGAAGAACGTCGTTCTGTTCACGTCGGATGAAGGCGGGTCCTGGTCGGCGCGCACACCGCTCTGGTTCGGCGACGTGATCGAGGCGAATGGCGGCAAGGTGCAGGCCAAGCTCAATTTCAGCTTCGGTACCTCCGACTGGTCGCCGCAGATCGCCGAGATCAAGGCGCTGGAGACACCGCCCGACGCGGTCTATATTTCGTCCATCATGCCCGATGTCGGCGTTCTCGTGCGCCAGCTGCGCAGCGCGGGCATTGACGCCTGGGTGATCGGATCGGATGGTTTCGACGATCCTTCCCTCGACGCGATCGGATCGGACGATCCCAGCCTCCTGGACAAGGTCTTTTTCGCAACGCTCGCGCCGAGCCACGAGGACAGCGCAGTCGTCAGGTTCATGAAGGAATGCGAAGACATGGGCTTTGAAGTCGGGGGTCTTTTCCCGGCCACGGGCGCGGACACGATCATGGCGGTGAAATTCGGCGTTGAAACCGCCGGCAGCCTCGATCCGGCCGCTGTTTCCGATGCCATCCGGTCCGCCGACAGTGTTCCGGTTCTGACCGTGGATTCGATTTCGTTCAAGGATACCAAGACCTACGCCCAGAGAACGATCCCGGTCATCGGTTACAAGGACGGCAAACGCGTTCTGATCACGAACGACATTCCGGCCAACGTTCCGACGGACTGGAACTGACGACACCGGCGCGGCCTTTGATTGACCAAGGCCGCGCCAGCCAGGCGAACCGAATGCTCACCATCCAGGATCTCCATGTCTTTCACGGGCCGATCGAAGCGGTTCATGGCATTTCCCTCAACGTGGAAAGGGGCAAATGCATCTCGCTCCTGGGGCCGAACGGTGCGGGAAAAACATCGACGATCTCCGCCATCACGGGCATCGCGCGCGCAACCGGATCCATGCGGTTCGAAGAACGCGAGATTTCGGGTGACAGCGTCGAGGCGCGCATAGCGTCGGGTATCGCGGTTTCCCCGGAAGGACGGCGGATATTCTCCAACCTGACAATCCTGGAAAATCTCACGCTCGGCGCGGCTTTGCAGAAAGACCAGGCGGAAAAGGGCAGGGACATCGATCACTGGTTTTCGCTCTTTCCCATCCTTGCCGAACGCAGGGACCAGGCTGCCGGAACATTGTCGGGCGGCGAACAGCAGATGCTCGCGATTGCCCGGGCGCTGATGGCGAGACCCAAGATCCTGCTTCTGGATGAACCGAGCCTCGGGCTTGCGCCGAAGATCGTCCGCCAGATCTTCGATCTGATCGGCACATTGAAAGACCGGGGCATGACGATCCTGCTTGTCGAGCAAAACGCGACGCAGGCGCTCAAGCTGGCGGACTACGCCTACCTGATGAGCTCCGGACGGATCGTTGCGCACGGTACTGCAGACGAACTTGGAAAGAGCGACAAGCTGATGGCAGAACTGACGGGGGTCGCCTGATATGGAATATGTCATTCAGCAGGTGCTCAACGCACTCAGTTTCGGTGCCGAATACGCGCTGCTGGCTCTCGGTCTTGCCATCGTCTTTTCGATCATGGGACTGGTTAATTTCGCTCATGGCGAGATCATCGCGGTCGGAGGCTATACGATGGTCGCCTTTGCCTCGCTCGCCATCGGAAATCCGGTGATCGTGATGGGGGGCGCGATCATCGCCGCGATGCTGGCCTCGCTCACACTGGAGAGGGTCGCCTTCCGGCCCGTGCGCAAGGCCGATCCGACGACCGGGCTCCTGACCGCATTTGGCGTCTCCATCGTCCTTCAGAACGTTTTCCTGATGTTCGTGTCGCCGCGTCCGATCGCGGTGACCTCTCTCTATTTTCTGGACTGGCCGATCGAGATCGCCGGAATCCGTCTTGCCTCGCTTCAGGTCTTCGAAACGCTTACGACGATTGTCGTCATCGTCGCGCTGATGCTGTTTCTGCGCCGCACCGTTCTGGGGCTGGCCGTGCGTGCGGCATCGCTTGACTTCGAGATGGTGCGCCTCACCGGCATCAAGGCCAACCGGGTGTTCGCGATGGCGTTCCTGATCTCCGGCCTTCTTGCCGGACTTGCCTGCATCTTCATCATGGCCCGGCGCGGCAGCGTCGATCCGCATCTGGGGTTCGATCCCGTTCTGAAAGCGTTCGTTGCCTGTGTGGTCGGCGGTTTCGGCAGTCTTCCGGGTGCCGTGCTTGGCGGTTTCCTGCTCGGGGCCGTTGAGGTCGCCATGCTGGTGATGCTGCCGCAGAGCCTTGGCGGGATGACCGACGCTTTCGTGTTCATGATCGTGGCGATGATCCTGATCTGGCGGCCGGACGGTATCCTGTCTCCGGCCATCGAGAAGGGAGACAAGTTGTGATCCGGCTGAGCCAGAGCCAGCGATCCGGCCTGGTTGGCGCAGCCTTGCTGGCGGCCGTGCTGGTGGTGATCGGACTGGCGACGCTCTATTTCGGCTCGCGATACCAGATCCGTCTTGTCTACTCGGCCTATGTCAATCTGATCGTCGTTCTCGGCCTGCAGGTGTTCATGGGAAATGCGCGGATCACCAATCTTTCGCACAGTGCATTCATGGGGATCGGGGCCTATGCCGCGGCCCTGTGCGTCACACCGGAAAACATCAAGAAGATTTCCCTGCCGGCCGCGCCCTGGGGCCTTGCCGACTTTTCGCTCGATCCGGTGATTTCGGCCGCCATCGCCATCGCGATAACGGCGGTTCTGGCCCTTTTGCTCGGTCTCTTCATCGTCCGGCTGACAAGCATCGGCGCAACCATCGTGACGCTTGCCGTGCTGGTGATCGTTCATGCGGTGTTTTTGTACCGGACCGATATTTTCAAGGGCAATCAGGCGTTTTTCGGCATTCCGCAGGTGTTCGACCTGAGCTGGGTTGTCGGCATTGCCATTCTTGCGGTCGTCGTGTGCCGGCTGTTCCGGGAGAGCCGGTGGGGCATCCAGCTCAGGGCCAGTGCCGATGATGAAGTCGGTGCAGCGGCAATGGGTGTCGAGATCTACAGGCTCCGCCTGATCGCCTGGGTGCTGGGTGCCGTCATCCTGGCGGTTGCCGGTATCTGCTACGCCTATTTCCTTGGCACGATTTCCGCCCGCCCGTTCTATTTCAACCATGTGTTCCTGACGCTTGCGATGCTGATCCTGGGGGGCATGCGAACCGTCACGGGAGCCGTCCTCGGGACGTTCCTGATTTCGTTCGGACTGGAAGGCGTCAGATATCTGGAGACCGGACCCGTGCTGCTTGGCATCGAACTGCCCGAAGCGCTTGGGCTGTCCGGGATCGCGCTTGGTGCTGTCATCGTCTTGACAATGGCGCTCAGACCGACGGGTATCATGGGGAACCGGGAAATCGAGACACTGTTCGTTCGCAAGACTTTCTAGGAGGAAGACGTGGCCTGCAATCACACGATCCACAAGCACGCGCACCATTTCGGCTGGGACAATTCGATCGATCCGATCCTGAGCGTTGCGCCCGGCGAAACCATTGAAGTCGAGACGATCGATAGTTCCGGTGGCCAGTTCAATGCACAGTCAACCGTTGCCGATCTCGGCAATCTCAGCTTTGACAAGGTCAACCCTGTGACGGGTCCAATATTCATCGAGGGCGCTGAACCCGGCGATGCCGTTGCAATCACCTTTCTGGATTTCAAGCCGTCCGGCTGGGGCTGGACTGCGAACATCCCCGGTTTCGGACTGCTGACGGACCAGTTTCCCGATCCCGCGCTGCACATTTGGAATTATGATTCCGTCTCGATGAAACCGGCGCTTTATGGGCCGGGCGGGGCAGTGCCCCTTAAACCGTTCGTTGGCACGATCGGGCTGGCGCTCGCAGAACCCGGACTTCACTCGGTGGTGCCGCCGCGCCGTGTCGGCGGGAACCTGGACATCAGGGACAATACCGTTGGCACAACGCTTTATCTGCCGGTCGAAGTTGCCGGCGGCATGCTGTCGCTCGGCGACACACATGCAGCCCAGGGGGACGGCGAAATCTGCGGAACGGCGATTGAAAGCCCGATGGACGTCGCGATCAAGGTGGATCTGATCAAGCAGGCGAATTACGCGTTTCCCCGCTTTGAAACGGACGGGCCCGTGACGCGGCATTTCGATGCCAAGGGCTACAAGGCGACAACCGGTATCGGCGAGGACCTGATGCAGGCGGCACGCGACGCGGTTTCAGGCATGATCGACTG
>JBCDEN010000545.1:0-3463 GCA_039179715.1 Pseudomonadota bacterium | reverse complement strand
TCTCGTGCAATCCCAGAACAGAAAAGGGCTCGTCAAAGCTGCCGTCGCTGATCTGCTGAAAGGGGCGATGACCGGTCGCGCTCATGTCCTACCTCACGATCTGTCCAGAAGGGACGATGTATTCCAGATATCCTCAGCATAACCCCTTATGGTCCGGTCCGACGAGAACCATCCCGAGCGGGCCGTGTTCAGCGCCGCCATCCTGGCCCAGCGCGCGTGATCGACAAAGGCAATGTCAACCTGCCTCTGTGTGTTGAAATAGTCGTCGAAGTCACAAGTCACGAGAAAATAGTCGTGTTCATGCAACAGGCGCACGAGGCCATGATAGCGCCCTGGATCGCCGGGTGAAAACAGCCCGTCGGCGATCTGGTTGAGAACCCGTGTCAGGCGCGGGCTCGCGGCAATCGCGGCGCGCGAATAGTCGTGCTGATTCCTGCGCTCGACCACCTCTTCCGCCGTCAGTCCGAACAGGAAGAAATTCTCAGCGCCGACCCGCTCGCGGATTTCCACATTCGCGCCATCGAGCGTTCCGATCGTCAGGGCGCCGTTCAGCGCAAATTTCATGTTGCCCGTGCCGGACGCTTCCTTCCCGGCCGTGGAAATCTGCTCGGACAGGTCCGCTGCCGGTATAAGGATTTCCGCCATGGAGACGTTGTAGTTCGGCGGATACACGACCTTCAGCCTGTCCTGGGTGACGGGATCGGCATTGATCACCTTGGCGACATCGTTGATCAGGTGAATGATCTCCTTGGCAACGACATAGCCGGGCGCGGCCTTGCCGCCGAAGATCTTGAGCCTCGGTGTCCAATCGCCATTCGGATTGTCACGGATTTCATTCCAGTGTGCGATGGTCTCCAGAATGTTCATGAACTGGCGTTTGTATTCGTGGATCCGTTTGATCTGAACGTCGAACATGGCGGATGGATCGATCTGCAAGTCGTTCCTCTCGGCGAACCACTTCGCAAGCCGCTCCTTGTTCGCCCGTTTTGCAGCCATGAACGCATCCAGGAAACCGCTGTCGGCAATATGCGGCTCAAGCCGGCTCAGTTGCTCAAGATCGTCGACCCAGCCCTCGCCGATCGTCTTGCTGATCAGCGCGCGGAGCGGCGGGTTGCAGCTGTAGAGCCAGCGGCGCGGGGTGACGCCGTTGGTCTGATTGATGATCCGGTCCGGATAGGTCTGGTTCAGATCGTGGAACACCGTTTTCTTGACCAGCTCGGAGTGCAGCGCCGATACGCCGTTCACCCGATGCGCCATCACGAAGGCAAGTTCGCCCATCTTGACCGCGTGATCCTCGACGATCCGGACATGGCTGCCGGTCGCCGCAAGATGCTCTTCCTCGATGATATCGATAATCTGCAGATGCCGCGGCAGCGTGCGCGCAAACAGGCCGAGATCCCATCGCTCAAGCGCTTCCGGCAGCAAGGTGTGGTTGGTATAGGCAAGGCAGGCCTTCGCGATTTCGATGGCCCTCTTCATTTCGACGCCATTCTCGTCCACCAGCAGACGGACCAGTTCGGGCCCGGCAATGGCCGGGTGCGTGTCATTGAGCTGTATGGCAACGTGATCCGGCAGAGTTTCGATCTCGAATCCTTCCGACTTGAACCGGCGAACGATATCCTGAAGGGAGGCGGATGTGAAAAAATACTCCTGTTTCAGGCGGAGTTCCTTGCCCGCATCTGTCGTGTCATCGGGATAAAGCACCCTTGAAATCGCACGGGCGAGGGCTTCGGGAACGACAGCACCGACAATATCGCCGCGGTTGAAACTGCCCAAATCGAACAGGACAGTCGGTTTCGCCGACCAGAGCCGCAATGTGTTGGCCCAACGCGCCTTCCAGCCCAGGATAGGCGTGTCATAGGCGGCGGCGATCACCGTCTCGGCAGGGTCCCAGGTTCCGTTGACGTGTCCCCCGAAACCAACCTGATAATTGACCTCCGGGCGCTCGAACTCCCATGTATGGCGTTGCGACAGCCATCCTTCGGCCACTTCGATCTGGCGCCCGTTCTCGAAATGCTGCTCGAAGAGGCCATGCTCGTACCGGATGCCATAGCCATAGGCCGGAATTCCAAGGGTTGAAAGACTGTCGAGGAAACAGGCGGCAAGGCGTCCGAGACCACCATTGCCGAGCGCGGCATCCGGCTCGTCGTGGACCACCTCGTCATAATCCAGCCCGAGACTTTCCAGAGCCGCCCGCGAGGCACTTTCGGCCCCGAGATTGACCGCCACGTCTTCCAAAAGACGGCCGATCAGGAACTCCATGGAAAGGTAGTAGACCCGTTTTCCGGCAGCCTCATAGGTTTTCCGGGTGGACTGAAACCAGGGATCGACGACAAGGTCACGCAAGGCCAGAGACAGGGACGTGCGCCAGTCATAAAGAGTCGCATTTGCCGTGTCCTTGCCGAGCGACTTCTTCAGATGGCGCAAAATGTTGAATTGCAGATCTTCAGAGGCAATCGTCTTCGTCAACTTGGTCTCGCTTTCCGTTCCGGTATTGCCAAAGGCGCTCGATCCCGAACGGCCTTCGGTTTCCGGTCGTCATGTTCATCTTCGGGCCCAAAGGCTCCTTTGTCGGACTTCGATATCACACCTCGGTTCCAAGCACCGCAAATTCACCTTTCCCGGTTTCCCGGTTTTCGAGGGCCCCGGGCAACAGGTCTCAGCCAAGGCTCAAGCATTTTTTCCGGTCCTGCGCAACAGCGCACGCGGAATGCCCCGATTTATCCCTTTCAAAAAAATCGAGTTCTCTGGAATTTTTCCGATGCCGGTCCGTTTCTCACACGACCGCAGCGTCGCGGTCACATCAAACGTTGAGAGAGACTGACATGGAACCGATTGCACCTGCCCGGCTCACCGCCGCCAAAAAGTCCTACGCGGTGCGCCGCGTGAATTTTTCCGATTACAGTCACCTTGCGACCAACGCATCAATGCCGAAACCGGGCGACATTGTCCTGGCACGGGTCCAGGCACTCGGCTCGCACAAAAGGATTGAACTTCCGAACGGCCGCAAGGCGACGCTGCACAAGGGCGACGAAGTCCTGCTCGCCTTCGGCAACCGATACGCCCCCGACCAGTACGAGGCCTATGTGCCGCAGACGCTGGAGCCCTGCCACATGGTGGCCGCTGGCGGCATTGCGGCGAAGGCAACCTCCTGGCATGACAAGCTGTCCGGTCCGACGGCCGTGGAACCGGTCGGCATTTTGTGCAGACCCGATGGCCGCGCCCTCAACCTCGCAGATTACGCGCTGCCGACGGTCGCATGCTCCATGCCATCCACCGTGATTGGCGTTTTCGGCACATCGATGAATGCGGGCAAGACGGCAACCGCCGCCTCGCTGGTCAGAGGTTTCGCAAAAAGCGGTTACAAGGTTGGAGCGCTGAAGATAACGGGCACCGCCGCCGGTGGCGACCCCTGGCTGATGCACGATTCCGGCGCCACCGCGGTCCTTGATTTCACCGACGG
>JBCDEN010000086.1:0-9868 GCA_039179715.1 Pseudomonadota bacterium | reverse complement strand
TTTCAAGCGCGGGGATGACTTCGCTGAAATCACGAAGAACACGGACCGTGCAACCAAGACCGTAGAGCCGGGCCCGGCACGCTGAATACGCATTGAATAATATCGAAACGTCTTCAGGTCCCAAGGAACCCCCCAATTACGTCAAGTCGCAGGTCCGCATGATCGCGATCAGCAGGTATTGAACAGGATGATATTCCGAACGGTCTTCCGTGGAGAGCGGAAACCAGAAGTCGCTCCAATCCCGCAACAGGACCGTTCTGGACCTCACAGAGACAGTATTATTCCCTATTCGTTGTTTTGACTAGAAAAAAACAGCGAATTTACCATAAATTGGAACTTACTTGGAAAATGAAGACTGTTAAATTCCAGTAAAATTTTATCTAAATCGCAATTTGGCAGCAGCTTGCTTCAATGTAGCCACAAATGTACGAATGTCACAGTCTACACAACCGTTAATATACTCTATAAATTTGCAACTCGCACGCTTTAAACTGATGAAATATGAGATTCCAGGGCAAGTACATGTATCTACTTCCAATATTGATTAATTTTCGCCGGCAAAACTGCTGTCGCCGCCGATCTCTTTTAAAAAAGGGTTTTTGATCCTTTTGTTTCAGCGCGGATTTGCGCCTGAAAACGTATCTTCGAGGGTGGACTTCAGAGAGTGGTTTCCTGCATATCCCCCAGATGCCTGTTCGCACTGACACCCTTTCGCACTGACACGAACATGCCGACGATCGACGAACGCTTTCCTGATTTGTGAGCCCAGAATGAGCCAATCTTCCGCTTTCGAGCCCCTTTCAGACGCCTTCGCAAGCAATCCACACCCCTATTACGCCGCCTTGAGGGCGCAGCCGGGTCTGACCTATTTCGAGGATTTCGATGTCTGGCTGGCCGCACGGTTCGATGATGTTTCGGAAATCGTCATGCACGACAAGATGGTTCGCTCGCTCGATCACGTCGCCAGCGCCCGGGAGATTGCCGAGCAGAAACGAGCCGGCAACTGGCACGACATGCCGCATCACAGCCGTTTCGTCCAATTTTCGCTGCTCGACAGCGACGGCGAGGTGCATGACCGGTTGCGAAAGCAGGTGTTCAAACTGTTCACGCCGGTCATGGTCAACAATCTGCGCGACAGCATCCAGACCACTGTCGATGCGCTCTTCGACGCGCTCGCGGAAAAAAGCGAGATCGATTTCGTGGAAGACCTCGCCGCACACGTTCCAGGGCACATCATCGGGCGAATCCTCGGCGTGCCCGATCAGGACTGCGCGCAGCTGAGGGTCTGGTCGGAAAACATCGTCCAGTTCTTCGACATCGACCGCTCGGATGAGCGGAAAGCACTCGCCGAGCGCAATACGACAGAGTTCTATCATTATCTTCTGGATCTGAAGGCCAGCCGAGAAAAGACACCCAGGGACGATCTTCTTTCCGTCATGATCGAAGCGGAGCGACAGGGAAACATGTCCCATGACGAACTGTTTTCCACCGCCATGCTGATCCTCATGGCAGGGCACGGATCGACAATCGACGTTCTGGGCAGCGGTATGCATGCGCTGTTGACGTTTCCATCCGAAATGCAACGTCTTCGGGACGAGCATGGCCTGATGAAAACGGCAGTCCAGGAGATGTTCCGCTACGAGTCGCCCCTTCCCTTTTTCCACCGCTACTGTACGGAAGACGTTGAAATCTGCGGTCAGCCTTTCCCGCGCGGGACAAAATTCGGCGTTCTATACGGTGCTGCCAACCGGGATCCGAAGCAGTTTCCGGACGCCGACCGGTTCGACGCCGGCCGCAGACCGAACTGGCACATCGCGTTTGGACGCGGCGCGCATTTCTGTCTCGGCAACCATCTGGCGCGGCTCGATATGGACATCATTTTTTCGACCTTGCTGAAACGCTTCCGAAAGGTCGAGCTGGCAGTTGATACTGTCACATACAAACGCGGCCTGTCCGTGAGAGGGCCGCAATCGCTGCCAATTGTCTGGAGACCTAACTGAATTCGATGGCGCAAACCTTTTTCCGGATCCTGCTGTTCATCATCGCCTTAGACGTCATTCTCATTGCACTGAAGATTTTCACGCCTTTCCTGGCGTCGAAAACCCTGACGGATCATGCCTGGAAGTTTTATGGTGTCTTCAGCGTGCCCATGCTCGCGCTCATGGTCACGGCGCTGATAAAAGAGCCTTCGAAAATGCCATTCCGGACCTTCGCTCAGAAGGTGTTTCTTACGGCTTTCGTCCTGCTTATCAGCGTGATACCGGGCTCCATTTTCTTGCATTTAGCCCCCTATTTCTACACACTGCATTTTCATGAAGAGGCTGCCGAAATTTTCAGAGTAAAGAGTGTCGATCGCACCTTGGCCGGAAAGAGCAGGTTCAGCTGCAGGAACAGTCTAAGGATTGAAAGCCAGCCCTTGTTGGGTTCGCGCCTGTGCGTTGACGCGAAGACAAGCAGGATCGTTGAGCACACCATTGAGCACAGGGGATACCAATCCTGCGGTATCCTTGTCACAGGCAGGTCAAGCAGGTACGGCATCATTCCTGATAGTGTGCATTTGGTTGACCCGAAAATTGAAAGACCCTGCTATGTCCGCGACCTCAAGTAAACTTGGCTGCTCTCTGTTCCCGGGGCGTGTCTTGTGCGCATTGTCCGCATCGCTCATTGCCTCGGCCCTGTTGCTGCCGGGTTTTTCCAACGCCTCGGAAACCGTTTCGATCGGCCCGCGCCCGGCCTATCTCGTCAGTCAGATGGCGGACGGTGACCTGAAGACCAAGCTTCAGAGCTGCATTGGCCAGCCCGTGCAGAAAACCCTGTTTTCTATCTCGCACCGGGGCGCACCACTGCAGTTTCCAGAGCACACCGAGGAAGGCTACCGCGCCGGCGCGTTGATGGGAGCCGGCATCCTGGAGTGTGATGTCACCTTCACCAAGGACAAGGAACTTGTCTGCCGCCATTCGCAGAGCGATCTGCACACAACAACAGACATCCTGGCAACGGACCTTTCCGGCAAATGCACAGGTGCGTTCGTCCCGGCTACTGGTGACACACCCGCATCCGCCGAGTGCCGCACGTCGGACATCACCCTGGCCGAGTTCAGGAGCTTGCGCGGCAAGATGGACAGCGCCGACAAGACGGCTGAAACCGTCGAGGATTACCTGAAGGGCACGGCCGATTGGCGGACCGAGCTTTACGGCCATACGGGAACCTTGATGACGCACGCGGAGTCGATCTCCCTTTTCAAGGATCTCGGCGTCAAGTTCACGCCCGAGTTGAAGGCACCGAAGGTCGCAATGCCCTTTGACGGATTTTCGCAGTCCGACTATGCGCAGAAACTGATTGACGACTACAAGGCTGCCGGAGTTCCAGCCGAAGACGTCTTTGCCCAGTCGTTCAATCTTGAAGACGTTCTCTACTGGATCGAAAACGAACCGGAGTTTGGAAAACAGGCCGTTTATCTCGACGGCCGACGCGGACTTAACCCGCTTGATCCATCCACCTTTTCTCCATCGATGGCTGAACTGAAAGACATGGGCGTGAATTATCTGGCACCGCCCCTATTTGTGCTGCTGACCCTGGAAGACGGCAAGATCGTCCCCTCGCCTTATGCCGAGGCCGCCAAGGCAGCCGGCCTCAAGCTGATCACCTGGACACTCGAGCGGTCTGGCCCGCTCAATTCCGGCGGCGGATGGTATTATCAGACGGTCGGTGATGCGGTCGAAAGCGACGGAGACATGATGGACGTGATGCACGTGCTTGCCCAGGACGTCGGTGTGGAAGGAATATTCTCCGACTGGCCCGCAACAACAAGCTTTTATGCCAGTTGCATGGGCTTGAAATAACGCTTCGATCGCGCCGTGCGGATTGCGAACTTTGCTAATACCTTGTTCACCGATTCTGTTTACCCTTACGCGGCGATAAAAACAGTCTGCGGTCAATGAGTTGAAAATACATCCTCTATCAAGCGTCGACAGCCAGATCCTGCACAGGGAGTTCCAGCCACTGGACGGTGACAGGATCCTGCATCTCATTGCCGAAGCGGCCGAGCTTGCCGGGCTGAATGCCGGGGACTGCGTTCAACAGGAGACGGGGTCGCCGCACGATGTCAGCATGCATGTCGCGGACCTGAAAGTGGCCGTCGTGCAGACGATCCCCTTTGCCGAAGACGACTATTTGCAGGTCGCCCTCGATACGTTCTCGCTGGAGAATTTCATCAAGGGTGACCAGCGCATCGACGATGCCGTGACCGCCTGCACACATGTGTCCATCCAGCCGCTGTCCGACAGCAACGTGACCGCGCTGCAGGGCACAGAGACCCTGGGCCCGGGCGACCGGACCGTTTTCGAGGACACCGCCAGCGCGCTCCGGGCGATGACCTTTGCAAAGGCGATCGTGACACGCCTTCTTGAGGAGACAGCATCTGTATCGGTCTTCTGGGGCCCAAGTACATTTCTGCTCGAACCTGACACATTCAGGCGGCTGGCCAGCGCAAAGGAAGAGCTTCTTCTTTACCTGCACTGCCACCTGTTTTCCGAGGACGATCCCAAGACCGGTCAAAGACTGACCGGCGTCGTGGCAGCAGGTGCTCAATGGCTTGTGGGACGCTATGTCGAGATCAAGCCGTGTCCGTTACCGCCAAAGTATCTCGTTGAAAAAGTGTATGATTTCATCCGTACGGCTCTGAAGTCCGACAGCATCGGAGGTGACGGTCTGCGTTTCGGCCGGAACGATGATGAAGAAATCAAGGTCGTGCTGGAACCAGCGGAAGGCTATGCACCGGGGCGGATCCTGTTGCAGGTCGTTCAGGAGGACGACGCACCGGCTGCTGATGAAAGTGTAACGCAGGTTCAGGACGAAGGCGACACGGAGCCGGATGCCGAGCCGGATGGTTCCGTGTCAGAATCGACCCATACGGTGCTTCCGGCTTCGCTTTCACCCACGCCGGAACCGTTTCACCCACCGACAGGGGGCGATTTCCGGGACTTCGATGACGAAGACAGGGAGCTGGATCCGGACGACCCTGTTGACGCCGCCATCCTGCAACGCCTGGCGGAGCTGAACGAGACCACTCCTGCCGGGGAAGACACGGCCCCGGTCGATGTGCCTGCGACACCTGTCGAGGACGAATCGGTCGCGGTCGCGGTCGCAGACGATGCGCCGGTGGAGCCCGTGCCAGAGCCCCTACCAGAGCTCGTGCCAGAGCTCGTACCGGCGGCCGCCGGGGAGAAGGAAGCGCCGGAGACCGTCGAGGCCGAGCAGCGGCCAAGACGTCACAAGCCCCAGCCGAAGCGCATGTCGATGGCCGAACTCAGACACTTCGCGCAAGAGGCTCAGGTCGCCCAGAAGGATCGGGACGTTCCTTCGAAAAAGCGTGGTTTGATCGGAAAGATGTTCAACGGAAAAACCGGCTAGAGCATCGGGCGATATGTGTGCACTACCTTGCCTGATCCAGGGTCCGCTTGCATTCCAGCAATTCGAACAGGGTCGCCTGCAGCCGGCGGATATCTTCCTTTGAAACTGCGGACTGCCCCGCCGCCGCGCCCGGCGTTGGCTTTTCGCCCCTCAGTCTGTTCAGAAAGTTGATCCCTCCCGAAGCCGGCGCCTGTGCGCTTTCTTCACTGTTCTCGGGAAGAACGCCGTTTGGAAGCGCTTCCTCCTGGAAAGCTGCCGCGTCGGTCCCGCCGTCAGGCTCGGCTTCATTCGTCTGCACGGTCATTGAGGCCAGTGGAGAGGCATCTTCGCGCCAGATCTGGGTTACGAAGCGCTGGCCCTGTTCCTTCAAGATGCGTTGAACGCCCTTAATGGTGTAGCCTTCACCGTACAGGAGATGCCGAATACCTTTCAGGAGTTCGACATCGTCGGGACGGTAGTATCGGCGTCCACCTCCACGCTTCAGCGGCTTGATCTGAGAAAACCGGGTTTCCCAGAAACGCAGCACGTGCTGCGGCAAGTCCAGATCTTCTGCGACTTCGCTTATCGTTCGAAAGGCGTCCGGGCTTTTTTCCAGTGAACTCATCCGGTCGATTTATTTGCTTGCCTGTCCTGTCAGCGCATCGTTGATCCGCTGCTTCAATACGTTCGATGGCTTGAACACCATCACGCGACGCGGTGAAATCGGTACTTCTTCACCCGTCTTCGGATTGCGGCCAATGCGCTCCCCCTTGGAGCGGACCACAAATGAACCGAAGCTTGATAATTTTACCGATTCGCCGGTAACAAGACAGTCCGAAATTTCAGAAAGTACACGTTCGACCAGTTCTGATGACTCGGTTCGCGAGAGGCCTACCTTTTGATAAACGGCTTCACACAAATCCGCACGGGTAATAGTCCGATTGCCCATGACCCCTCCACAAAGATGCCAGCGATCTGGCTGATTTTGCAATGGAACTCCAACGCAAGGCCCTACGGTATTGCCTCATGGCGAGCCGGTCAACCGGAAGTCCGCCTCAAGATAATATTTGTCGGCAACGCAATTGGCGCTGATCACCAGCGCAGGAGAACCGATCCCCAGGTAAAGCCGCCACCCATCGCCTCGAGCATGACGAGATCGTTGTTTTTGACACGACCGTCCTTCAAAGCCGTGTCGAGCGCCAGCGGGATCGAGGCTGCAGATGTATTGCCGTGCAACTGTACGGTTGTGACGACTTTCTCGGGAGCGATGCCAAGTTTCTTTGCGCTCGCATCGATGATCCGCTTGTTGGCCTGGTGCGGCACGAACCAGTCGAGATCGTCCGAGGTCAGTCCCGTTGCGGCGTAGGCGTCTTCGATCACGTCGGTGATCATCCCCACCGCATGCTTGAAGACTTCGCGCCCTTCCATGCGGAGATGTCCGACGGTCTGCGTTGACGACGGCCCTCCGTCGACGAAGAGCTTGTCCTTGTGCCGGCCGTCCGAACGCAGGTGGCTGGTCAGGATCGCCCTGTCGGTATTCGTGCCCGCGCCTTCGGTCTTCTCAAGAACGACTGCTCCCGCGCCATCGCCGAACAGGACGCAGGTGGTCCTGTCTTCCCAGTCCAGGATCCTGGAAAAGGTTTCCGCACCTATCACGAGACAGCGTTCGGACATGCCCGCGCGGATATAGGCGTCCGCTGTTGCCATCGCATAGACGAAACCGGAACAGACGGCCTGGACATCGAACGCGAACCCGTGCGTGATGCCGAGCTTGGCCTGCACGGTTACGGACGTTGCCGGGAACGTGTTGTCCGGGGTTGCTGTCGCGAGAATGATCGTATCGATGTCTTCCGCCTTGCGTCCTGCACTTTCAAGCGCACGGCGCGCAGCTTCCAGGGCAAGATCGGAGGTCAGCTGTCCTTCGACGGCAATGTGACGTTGCCTGATGCCGGTCCGCTGGACGATCCACTCGTCAGACGTGTCGACCTGCCTGGCAAGATCGTCATTGGTAAGAACATTGTCGGGCAGAAAACTGCCGCACCCGGTCACGGTCGAACGCACTACGCTCACAAATCACCTTCCGCTGTCGGCGCGGCTTCAGCGAAGCGGCCGCGATGGTAGTGCACAAGATCCTGCGCGATCTTCTGCGTCAACTCGTTTTTCACCATGTCATAGGCCAGATCAATCGCCGAGGCATAGCCCTCGGCATCCGTACCGCCATGGCTTTTGATCACAATTCCGTTCAGCCCCAGAAAGACACCACCGTTCACCTTGCGGGGGTCCATTTTCTCGCGGAGCAGATCGAAGGCCCCTTTCGCGAACAGGTAGCCGATCTTCGACATAAAGGTTCGATTCATCGCCGAGCGCAAGTAACTGCCGATCTGCTTTGCCGTACCTTCCGCCGTTTTCAGCGCAATGTTGCCGGCAAATCCCTCGGTCACGACAACATCAACCGTGCCCTTGCCGAGGTCGTCGCCTTCGACGAAGCCCGCGTAGTCAAGGGACCGCAGCGGCGTTTCCCGCAGGAGACGTCCGGCCGTTCTGACTTCCTCAAGCCCCTTTACTTCCTCAACGCCGATGTTGAGCAGCCCGACGGTCGGGCGCTGCACACCGAACAGGGCACGGGCCATCGCGCCGCCGAGGATCGCAAAATCGATGAGTTGCTGCGCGTCGGCGCCGATTGTCGCGCCAACATCCAGAACAACCGACTCACCGCGCGTGGTCGGCCAGATCGCCGCGATTGCGGGACGCTCGATATTTGCCATGGTCCGAAGGCAGAACTTGGACATCGCCATCAGGGCGCCGGTGTTGCCGGCGGAGACGGCGACGGATGCATCCCCGGATTTCACCGCCTCGATGGAGCGCCACATGCTGGAGCGCCAGCGGCCCTGCCGCAGGGCCTGGCTCGGCTTGGTATCCATGGCGATGGAAACGTCGCAGTGATGCAGGACCGACGCATCCCTGACCCGCGGGTACTGTTCGAGCAGCGGGCGTATGATGGTCTCGTTTCCGTAAAGCAGAAAGCGGATTTCAGGGTGACGAACAAGTGCGATCTCGGCACCGGGAATAACGACTTCGGCCCCGCTGTCGCCACCCATGGCATCCAAGGAAATCGATATTGTTTTCGCCATTCAGAAGGTCTTTTAACGTTTCACACAAAAGGACGGCACAACTCAGCGCGCCTACGGGTTCACGCCCTCTCCGAAGGGGCTGGAGTCGGGCGCGAACATAACGGTTTTGCCCGGAGTGACAACCGTTTTCCTAAACTCTTTCTAAAGTTACGCCCAAAACTTCAAACTACGGCATTGCGCAGAAGCATGCCGCGCGTCGGCAAACCTGTTGTCTCAGTCTTCCGTCCTCGATTTTAAAGCCTCCAGTGCCGCGAAAGGCGAAGGGTCCTTGTTTGCAACTTCTTCAGGCTCGGCGTCTGCGCCGCCGCCCTGAAACTCCACACCGGGTTTGCGTGGAAAGGGATCCAGCGAAAGCGCAAGCTCTTCACAGATGACCGCGCCGAGATCCAGCACGCCATCGACCACCAGGTCCGGCGGATCCAGGGATTCCAGATCAATTTCGATTTCACCCTCCTCGTTCAGATCCCGGATTTTCCGGGGTCTGCCGGACGCCGGTTCAAACGTCCGGTCCACGTCCAGCGTCAGGTCGGTGTCGAAGGGTTCGAGCGTAACCACGCAGGTTTGCGTGATCGAGGCGCGAACCGGACCAACAACCCGAACACCCGCCTTTCGATAGGGCTTCAGCGTGAAACGTGCCTCCAGATCACGCATGGCGGCGAGACCGTACTCCCCGGCGATGGCCTCAAGACCGGCCGCGTCCGGAACAATTGTGATGGTTTCGTCCTTGTCGACGACACGATTGGTGTTGACCGTGAATGAGTATGGGAAAGTTCTGTCTGTCATTTTCCGGGTTTCCGATGCCGAATCATACCGGCAGGTCTTTGAAGGCTGCAGGATCCGGCCAGATAAGCTGTCCGTCCATGAGGTTTGCAGTCGCCTGGCCTGACAATTTTCCGGCTGCCTCAAGCATGTATCTGGCAAGGCGCATCTGCGCCATTGGCTCGGGGTTGTCGGGAAACAGGTTACGGCCGAGTGCCGCGGCAAGGTCTTCTGCGTCCTCATTGTCGATTGCCGGGATATAGACATCCGCCCTTCCGTAAAAGGCTTCCCCCATCACCTTGACCTTTTTGGGAACGCGTGTGTCACTCACTCCCATTTCGCGGAGCGAGGCGTCCATGTCCTGGAAAAACAGATCGAAAACGGCCTGGGCGAACTCCGAAACCTTCGCGCCCTCGCCCCGCATCCGCCTGAAGTAAAGCACCGCATGCAGAACGATAAGATCAAATCTGCCGTCGACCGTATCGGGTACCATAAAGTCTGTGTAAAACGCGGGCTGCCGCGCTTGAGCCACGATTTCACAATAGACCTTGTGTTCAGCTTCTTTGGACCGGCGGCGAAACAGGCCG
>JBCDEN010000071.1:0-10558 GCA_039179715.1 Pseudomonadota bacterium | reverse complement strand
GACCGGCAAGATCCCTCAGTCGCAACTGGCGCGTCACTTCTTCCGCCGCTTCGAGGTTCGTCTGGAGCGCCGTGTCCTCGATATTGTGTTCTCTCGTTGATTTGCCGGAGTTCACATCGATCGAAACAAGCGCTTCGGTCTGGTTGATGACGATGTATCCGCCAGACCTGAGCGTCACCTGCGGCGAGAACATTGCATCGAGCTGCGGTTCGACGCCGTAGCGAGTGAAAAGCGGCGACGCATCGCGATAGGGCTGGACATTCTTTGCGTGGCTCGGCATGAGCATACGCATGAAGTCCTTGGCCTCGCGGTAGCCGTCGTCTCCCGACACAAGGACCTCGTTTATGTCCTTGTTGTAGAGATCGCGTATCGAACGCTTGACCAGGCTGCCTTCCTCGTAGACCAGGCTCGGCGCGCTCGATTTCAGAGTCAGCTCGCGAACGTTTTCCCAAAGGCGCATGAGATATTCGAAATCGCGCTTGATTTCGGCCTTTGTCCGGCTCGCACCGGCCGTGCGCAGGATGACGCCCATGCCCTCCGACACATCAAGTTCGGAGGCAATCTTCTTGAGGCGCTTGCGGTCGGTCGGTTGGGTAATCTTCCTGGAAATGCCGCCGCCGCGCGCAGTGTTCGGCATCAGGACGGAGTAGCGTCCCGCCAGGGACAGGTAGGTGGTCAGCGCGGCACCCTTGTTGCCGCGTTCTTCCTTAACGACCTGAACCAGAATGATCTGGCGGCGCTTGATGACTTCCTGGATCTTGTATTGCTTGCGCAGTCGAACGGTGCGCTCGGGCACCTCTTCCATCGCGTCTTCCGCGCCGACGGATTCGACCATGTCGTCTTCGCTCTCGACTTCGTCGTCGTCGTCGTCACGGTTGCGACGCCGGCGGCGGCTGCGCGCCCTGACCGGCTTTTCGTTGTCTTCTTCGGCATCCCCTTCGGCATCAGGCTCGTCGTCGCCGTTCGTTTCGGCTTCTGCGTCATCATCGGCGGGTTCGCCGGCGGGCTCTGCCGCGTCGTCCGCAGATTCGCCTTCAGCCGGTTCACCGGAAGATCTTGCAGATATCTGGTCTGAAGCCTCATCGCCGGTTACCGGAGCTGCTTCAACGCTGTCCGGTTCACTATGATCTGACTCTTGAGCTTCGATAGCCGGTTCCGGGCTTGCCTCTGCGGACTCGTCCACAACTTCGGACGGCTGCTTTTCTTCTGCACCCGCGCCTTCTTCGGTGTCAGCCACTTCGGGGGGGGTGTCAGCCTCGACCTTGTCACTGGCGACAGTTTCGCTGGACTCGTTCTTCGCAGCCCGGGACTTGCGCCGGCGCTTCGGTTTCTCGTCCGGGTCCTGATCGTCCTTCTGGCGCTCGGCGGCTTCTGCGGCCAAAAGCGCTTCACGGTCAGCGACCGGGATCTGGTAATAGTCCGGATGAATTTCGCTAAACGCCAGGAATCCGTGCCGGTTTCCGCCATATTCGACGAAGGCCGCCTGCAGGGACGGTTCGACCCGGGTTACCTTTGCAAGATAAATATTTCCGCGTAGCTGCTTTCTGTTTGCCGCCTCAAAGTCGAATTCTTCAACACGATTGCCACGTACGACGACGACCCGGGTCTCCTCCGGGTGGCCCGCGTCGATCAGCATTTTGTTTGCCATTATTGAACGTCTCCACGGCAGCAGTGCTAAGCGCGCTTAACAAGCGCGCATCGCCCGAAAGGAGAGAGGCTGCCGTATTTTTATTGCTAAGAGAGAGAAGGGCGTCTGCGCCCGGCGCGGTCGTCTGATCGGCGAAACCGGCCGCGAAAGCGGAGCCTTGTCTCGTTTTGATCACTGTGTGCATCACGCGGGTCCTTCGGGGCAACGCAGGCCCTTGAGTTAAGTCTTTGTACATATTCCGGTATGCCAGGGAGGGGAGTGCCGCTTCATCTGCAACCGGTGCCGGAAAAGTTCGCCTCTGTTTTCCGTTGTCTGCATTACATCGGGCGCTGTTTCCAATTCAGGCCACAAAGCTGCAATACAGGTCGTATTCAAAGGGGGCCGCTACCTGATCCTCCATCATCGGCTCCGTGTTTTTCGCGATGGAACGGCCTCTGTTCCGTCGCAAAGAGACAATGATTTTCGATGGTGTTGTGGATAGCTACCCTTTAACACCACCCGGGAAGGTATCGGTCCTGAACCGAAATCCGTAAGGTACTTTTACGATCCGCCGCTCTGCTTTGCAAGCAATGTAAAACGCGCAAACACTTTTCCTGAGCCCGTGCTCAGCATAAAACGGTGCAGCCGAGAGCAGAACAAAACAGATTATGTACGACTTGGCCGGAGAAATTGTGAAGAAAAACGCGCCAAAACCTGAGGTGGAGCTTGTTTCTGCGGCCTTTGCAGAGGCAAGCGAATGGATGCGGTCAGCGACGACCCTGTTCTTTTTCACTTTTTTAATCCTCATGGGCGGCGCGCATGCATTTTCCGCACATGCGGCGGCGGCCAAGGTCATCGGAGCACGGGTCGCGGGCGATGATGAACGAACGCGATTCGTCTTCGACCTGGACTCACAGGTCAAACCGGCAATATCGGGACTTTCGCGGCCTTTCCGTCTGATCATCGATTTGCCGGAAGTTGAGTTCCAATTGCCGGACGGCGCCGGGACACGCGGCCGGGGGATGGTCACGACTTGGCGATTCGGGCTTTTTGCACCCGGCAAATCCCGGGTTGTCATGGACCTGAGCGGACCTGTGAGGGTCGACAAGACCTTCTTTCTGCCTGCAGTCGATGACCAGCCGGCAAGACTGGTCATCGATCTCGTAAAATCCACACCAGAGGATTTTGACGCCTTTGTTCTCAGCTCCCGCGGAGCCGACAAGAAGAAGGTTGCGAAGAAAACACCAAAAACCGACCGTGTTGTCGCCGCAGCGAAGCGGGGTGACAAACCGCTGGTTGTTCTGGATCCCGGTCACGGGGGCATCGACAATGGTGCAACAGGTGTCGGAGGCACGCTTGAAAAGGCGATTGTTTTGAATTTCGCCAATCTTCTGAAGGAGAAACTGGAAAAAAGCGGGCTGTACGACGTGCATCTGACGCGTGAGGACGACACCTTTATCTCGCTTTCCAGACGTGTGGAAATCGGCCATGAACTCGAAGCCGACCTGTTTATCTCCATTCACGCCGATTCGGTTCGGCGTGGCCGAAAGTTCGCGCGCGGCGCGACCGTTTACACGTTGTCAGACAAGGCATCGGATCAGCTTTCCGCCGAACTGGCGGAAGTGGAAAACATGTCCGACATCATTGCCGGCGTTGAACTCGAGGAGGAACCGACGGACGTTACGGACATCCTGCTCGATCTTGCCAAACGCGAGACCAGATCCTTTTCGAACTACTTTGCAAAGACACTTGTCACCGAACTCAAGAGTGCCGTGCGGCTGATCAACAATCCGCACCGTTCTGCAGGTTTCCGCGTTCTCAAGGCGCATGACGTTCCGTCCGTGCTGGTCGAACTCGGGTATCTCTCCAATGAGCATGACGAGAAGCTGTTGAACACCGAGGAGTGGCGGGAGCGCATGGCAAACGCCATGAGCGATGCGATACACGGCTTTTTCAGACCCAGACTGGCGCGTCAGAAAGGCACTGTTTCGCAGTGACGATGGTGAATTGTCACGCAAATTGAGCGTCTTGTGTGGAAATTGCCTCAGCATCGCCATATTGGTGCACGAGGAAACAGTCAGGTAATTGTGACAATCGGTGCCCTCGAGTGCTGTGTTAGAGTTTCCGTGCTAGAAAGCGACAAGCAGCAATGACGGGGAAAGACGAGCCCGCACTATGAAATTCTTGGTAAAATTTTTTGGCTACCTTTTCGGTATCGGCGCGGCGCTGGCACTGTTGATTGCCGCCGGTGTCTGGATGTATCTCCAGCACCTTGACGAGGATCTGCCGGATTACACAGCTCTCAAGAATTATGAGCCACCGGTCATGACCCGCGTGCATGCGGCCGACGGCAGTCTCATGGCCGAATACGCCACCGAGCGGCGCATGTTCCTGCCGATCCAGGCCATGCCGGATCGGGTGAAACAGGCGTTCATCTCCGCGGAAGACAAGAATTTCTACTCGCATATCGGTGTCGATCCGGAGGGCATCGCCCGTGCGGCTGTCCGCTTCGTGCAGAATTACGGTTCCGGACGCCGTCCGGAGGGCGCGTCGACGATCACACAGCAGGTTGCCAAGAACTTCCTGCTGACAAACGACTTGTCGATTGTCCGGAAAATCAAGGAAGCCATTTTGTCCCTGCGCATTGAGCAGGCCTACACGAAAGACGAGATTCTCGAACTCTATCTCAACGAGAACTTCTTCGGTCTGGGTGCTTACGGCATTGCCGCAGCTGCCCTGATTTATTACGACAAGTCGGTTCACGAACTGGAACTCGACGAAGTCGCCTACATGGCGGCGCTGCTGAAAGCGCCCAACAACTACCATCCGTTCAGGCATACTGACCGCGCCATCGCGCGTCGCAACTACGTGCTCGACCGCATGGTGGAAGACGGGTTTGTGAGCTTTGAAGAAGGCGAGGCCGCGAAGAAGAAGCCGATCGATGTCAAGCCGCGGAAATCCGGTTCCCGCCTGTTTGCGGCCGAGTATTTCACCGAGGAGGTGCGCAGGGAGGTCGCCGAGATATTCGGGACCACACGCCTTTACGAGGGCGGATTGTCCGTTCGCTCCACGCTTGACCCCGAATTGCAGACGATGGCGCGGAAATCGCTCATGGACGGGCTTATCGATTTCGACCGAAAGCGCGGAAGCTGGAACGGACCGATCGACCGGATCGCGCTTGGTGCCGATTGGGGCGTTGATCTTGGCAAGATCGAGGGATTGAGCGACATTCCCGAATGGACGCTTGCGGTCGTGCTGGAAAGCGGCGATGAGCAGGCAACGGTTGGTGTCCAACCGGACAAGCTCGTGAGCGGCAAGCTTTCGGATGAACGCAAGAGCGGACCGCTGTTTCTGGAAACGATGAAATGGGCCCGTGTCAGCGGACGCGCGCCGGGCTCCGTGTCCGACGTTCTTGCACCCGGTGACGTTGTCTATGTGCAGGAAAGCCAGGTGGCGCCGGGTACTTTCGAACTGCGGCAAATCCCGAAGGTTTCCGGCGCGCTCGTCGCGATGGACCCATACACCGGCCGCGTGCTTGCGCTTGTCGGCGGGTTCAGTTTCGCCCAGAGCGAGTTCAACCGGGCGACCCAGGCCTACCGTCAGCCGGGTTCATCCTTCAAGCCGTTCCTCTATGCCGCGGCACTGGACAATGGCTACACGCCGTCTTCGGTGATCATGGATGCTCCGCTGGAAATCAGCCAGGGGCCCGGTCTTGGCACCTGGCGGCCACAAAATTACGGCGGCAAGTTTTATGGGCCATCTACGCTTCGCACGGGGATCGAGCGCTCCCGAAACGTGATGACCGTGCGTCTGGCCCAGGACATGGGCATGCCCCTGGTCGCTGAATATTCCAAGCGGTTCGGCATCTACGACAACATGCTACCGGTTCTGTCGATGTCGCTCGGGGCGGGGGAAACCACCGTCCTCAGAATGACGACCGCCTACGCGACGATCGCGAACGGAGGTCGTAAGGTTCGGCCGACGCTCATCGACCGGATACAGGATCGCTACGGACGTACGATCTACAAGCATGACAGCCGCATTTGCGACGGTTGTACGCAGAATGCCTGGGAAGGCCAGCAGGAACCGATGCTGATTGACGACAGGGAGCAGGTTCTCGATCCCATGACCGCGTATCAGATCACGTCGATGATGGAAGGCGTTGTGCAGCGTGGCACTGCCACCTCGGTGCGTGCGGTCGAACGGCCTGTTGCCGGCAAGACCGGGACGACCAATGACGAGAAGGACGCCTGGTTCATGGGCTTCACGCCGGATCTGGCGGTTGGTGTCTTCGTCGGTTTTGACAATCCCAAACCCATGGGCCGCGGCGCGACCGGCGGGCAGGTGGCGGCTCCGATCTTCACAGACTTCGTGAAGAAGGCGCTTTCCGACAAGCCTCCGATCGAGTTCCGGGTTCCGCGCGGGCTCCAGCTGATCTCCATCAACCGGAGTACCGGTGGACGTGCGGCTCCGGGCTCACCCAATGCGATCCTGGAAGCCTTCAAGCCCGGTATGACACCGAATGACAGCTACGCGGTCATAGACTTCCAGAGCCAGCTCGGAGTTCCGACTGCCGTCTCGCCGGAAGCACAGCAAGCGGTGACCGTGGGCACCGGAGGTCTCTATTGATGCTGCCCGGCACCGGGCGGTTTACCGGGCAGTTTCCGCAATAGAGGCGCTTCGCCCATTGGCGGTTTACACTGCAGGTCCGCGCGGCTAATGTCCCGCTCCAATTCACGGCCCGGTCCTTGTCAGGTACACCGGGCCGTCTCACACTACAGCGAGGTATCCGATGCGCGCCGAAATGGAAGCGATCGTCGATGAAATCAAGCAGGCCATAAGCCTGCTGAGGAGGCATCTTTGACTGGGATCAGGCTCTTGTCCGTCTGGACGAACTGAACGCCCTCTCAGAGGACCCCGATCTATGGAATGACCCGGCAAAAGCGCAGAAACTCATGCGCGAACGCCAGCAGCTTGACGATGGCATCACCGGCGTCAAGGGTCTTGAGCAGGATCTTGCGGACAATATCGAGCTGATCGAACTCGGCGAGATGGAAGATGACACGGACGTCGTCGAGGATGCGGAAAACGCGTTGCGCGGGTTAAAGGACAAGGTCAACCAGTTGCAGCTCAACTCGCTGCTGTCCGGTGAGGCTGACGGCAATGATGCCTATCTGGAGATCAACTCGGGTGCCGGCGGGACGGAAAGCCAGGACTGGGCGTCGATGCTTCTTCGCATGTATCGGAGATGGGCGGAAAAGCACGGCTTCAAGGTGGAAGTGCCTGCCTATAGCGATGGCGAGGAAGCCGGGATCAAGTCTGCTACGCTGCTGATCAAGGGTGAAAACGCCTATGGCTGGTTGAAGACGGAATCAGGCGTACACCGCCTTGTCCGTATCTCGCCCTATGACAGCAATGCACGCCGCCATACCAGTTTCTCAAGCGCATGGGTCTACCCGGTGATCGACGATTCGATCGAGATCGACGTCAACGAAAGTGACTGCCGGATCGACACCTATCGTGCCTCGGGTGCGGGCGGGCAGCACGTCAACACGACGGATTCGGCGGTTCGTATCACACACCAGCCGACCGGCATCGTCGTTCAGTGCCAGTCCGAGAGATCGCAGCACAAGAACCGGGCGACAGCCTGGGGCATGCTGAAGGCGCGGCTTTACGAGGCCGAACTGAAGAAGCGCGAGGAAGCGGCGAGTGCAGAAGCAGCTTCCAAGACGGATATCGGCTGGGGACATCAGATCCGTTCCTACGTTCTGCAACCCTACCAGCTTGTGAAGGACCTGCGGACCGGCGTGGAAAGCACGTCGCCCGGAGATGTGCTGGATGGAGATCTCAACCGGTTCATGGAGGCCGCGCTGGCGCAGCGCGTCTTTGGCGGTGATCCGGTGGAAGTCGATGACATCGACTGATTGAAAAAATGAGAATGAACGGGGCGGGACGCCCCGTTTTTCACAGGGACAAGTCGGTGAGCTTGCCGCCGGCTGTCAGGAAAGCGCCCGGGTTGTGCGGCTTGTCGTGCCGGCGGATCTCATAATGAAGGTGAGGGCCCGTTGAGCGGCCCGTCGATCCGATATTGCCGATGAGGTCACCGGCAAGCACATGATCCCCTACGGCCACGTGCATCCGGCTGAGATGCGCATATCGCGTCACGAAGCCGTTGGCGTGCCTGATTTCGACCATCTTGCCATAGCCACCGTTCCATTTCGCGCTCGAGACCGTGCCGGGTGCCGTCGCATAGACCCGTGCACCGTAAGGTGCCTTGAAATCGATGCCGGTATGCATGGCCAAACGTCTCAGGAACGGATCGACCCGCGGTCCGTAGTTGCTCGATATCGTGCCGTTGCGGACGGGACGTTTGACGGGAAGCCTGAGCGCTGCGAACGTCACGCGGCGCAGTGTTTCAAGCGCGCTGTCTGCGCGTCTCAGGCGATCTGGAAAAGTCTTGCGGGAGATGGGCGTAAACGGACCGCCGATGGAACTGTTCTCGCGCAGAGCAGCATTCATCGACGGCGCGATCGACTTGGTGATGTTCAGGATCTCCTCGATCCGGCTCTCCGTCGCGACCGTGATGGTGTCGACGGCCGCGGTGCTCTCGACATCCATCTCGGAAATGTCTTCCTTCACCGCGTCAAGCGCGGCCCTTTTTTCAGTGTTTTTTTTTACGGTGGTCTGCGCTTCCGGCACCGGCGAGGTCTGCTGAAGGATCGAAAGCGGATCCACGCTTCTGGTCGTTGTTTCGCGAAGTCCCAGCGCCTTGACCGGTTCATCGATCAACTGGCTCTCGCCACCGATTGCAGACTTGTCGTTCGTACCGATGGTGGCAAGCTCACGCGCATCGAGCGATGGCTTGGGCGGGGGCAGGGGTTTGTCGTTGCTGAGATAAATGCCGACACTTTCTGCCCGGGCCACCAGATCCGCCACGATTGCGTGACGCTGGTTGAGATCCTGCTGGCGGCGCAGCACGTCCATGACCTGTATTTCGACAGTCTCGCGGTCAACCATCTGGCGGCTGGTAAGTTTCTCGATCTCTGTTCTCAACCGGTCGATGTGGTCCTGATATTCGAGCACAAGTTCGGTTCGTTCGGCGTTTGCTTCCGCCATCACGTCGCTGCGCATTAGGTAATATGCTGCTGTGCCGCTGACACCCAATGTCACGGCGACACACGCAAGAGCCCCGCAAATCAGGTGCATCGGGCGCACGCTATACGTGGTGGACTTCGCGACCCGGCTCATTGACGCGTGATGCGTCGCCATTCTTGGCCCGTGCAGCGGTCGCTGCGATTTTTGACATTGTTGCATGATCACTCAGTCACTGTCTGCATTCTGCAAAAGAACTGATGTTGATTAGAATTTGGTAAGGTTAATAAATCGTCTGCAACGGGATTAATTTTAACCAGAAATTGGGGCGAGAGGCTTGTAAAATCCGGGGGTTAGCCCTGCTTCTGATCTTGCGCGATCATTAAAAGGCGGTTTCAAATTGCCACGAAAGTGCTTCCTGACGAACGCATGGAACGCCGGTTCAGGGGTGATTCCCTGCCTGTCGCACAAGAATCGAAACCACTTTGCACCGAACGCTACGTGATTTTTTTCATCCCGGTAGATGACTTCAAGGCACTTTGCCGTGTCGTCATCGCCTGACTTGCGGGCTTTCTCGATCATCGGTGGCGTGATGTCGAGCCCGCGCGCTTCCAGTACGAGGGGAATGATTGCGAGCCGTGCGGCGAGGTCATGTCCGGTATCCTGGGCGGCCTGCCAAAGGCCGTCATGGGCCGGCAGATCGCCATAAGCGGCATCCAGTCTCGCCAGCCTGTCCTGCAGCATCGAAAAATGCTTGGCCTCTTCCAGGCCGACACGAACCCAATCATCATAGTAGGTGCGCGGCAGCCGGATATGTGCAAAGCGCCCGACAAGGTCCCAGGTCAGGTCGACCGCATTCAGTTCAATATGCGCAAGAGAGTGAAGCAGAGCCAGGCGGCCCGCCGTTCCGGTCAGCTTGCGCTTGGGCATGTCGCGCGGTGCGAGCAGGGCCGGTTTGGTGGGCCGTCCAGGGCGATCCGGCATCCGACCGTCCATGGAGGGCGATCCAATGGCCAAATCCCTGCCAAACCAGGCTTTTGAGACCAGATAGGCCAGCCTGACCTTTTCCGACACATCCGAAGCCGACACGATGGCTTTGGCGCCGGCAACAAGAGTCGGCGGCGCTGGAGGCATATTGTCAGGCTTCATTGATGTCCCGGCTGTATGTTCGATGTGGTTGCGTTCGATCACAGTGCCTTTGCAGCATCCAGCACGGCTTCCGCGTGACCGGGCACCTTAACCTTTCTCCAGACCTGGGCGATCTTTCCATCCTTGTCTATCAGAAAGGTTGCGCGCTCTACACCCATGTATTTCTTGCCGTACATGGATTTTTCGACCCACACGCCATAGGCCTGCGCTGTGTGCGTTTCCGTATCTGCGCCCAAGCGGACCGCCAGATTGTGTTTGGCGATAAAATTGTCGTGTTTTTTCGCCGAGTCCGGTGACACGCCGACGATCGTTACGCCAAGTTTTCCAAAGTCCTCGATCAGCTCCGAGAAGGCAATTGCTTCCTTCGTGCAGCCTGGCGTGTTGTCCTTCGGGTAGAAATACAAAACCACCGGTTTTCCCTTGAGTTCGTTCAGGGCGATCCGTCCACCTCCGTCAGCATCAAGATCAAAGTCCGGTGCCGTATCTCCGATGGCGAGTTCCTGCATCTTGTCATCCTTCTGTCATAATTTGTGCGTTCTTCGCAGAACCAGGGACCGGCTCGCACGCAGCAGTCGATTTTGTCCCGGCTTTCGAATTATCATAGGTCGCGTTGCGACTCGTTCAATGTGCGCTAGAACAGGTATTTGTACGCGCGCATCGCTGCAGCGCCTGTCCGCTTTCACAAGTCAG
>JBCDEN010000003.1:0-22736 GCA_039179715.1 Pseudomonadota bacterium | reverse complement strand
GGTTTGGATCGTTTTGACCAGCTGCGAGAAGCGAAAGCGCAGGAAATGTGGTTCATTTTCAAGCCTTTCGCGACGTGGCAGATGGCCAAAACGGCCAAATCCGAAGGACGGCAAAATGGCTGTACCTCGCAGCGTCACCGCGTTTGACCGGGCAAAAAGCCCGCTCTGCACACGCTTCCTCTCGAGATTTTGCCATTTCTGCCGCCAAATCGGCTTCATTTATGGGTCCGTACCCTAGTCTCGCGTTAACGGCGAATTCGGCTTGGTGGTGAGATCAACCGCATCGGAACTATCTGGCCGGTGCGGTTGATGCGCTCAAGCAAGAGCCCATGACTGCGACACAAACCGAGGTCCTGCGACTATGAAACTCTTCATGGCCACCCTGTCGACAGAAACGAATACCTTTTCACCGATGCCAACGGGTTTGTCCGGTTTCAAGGACTATTTTCTCAGGCACGGCACGGCGACGCAGGAACCGCCGAACCTGATGACGGAGGCCCTGCATGTCTGGCGCGCACGGGCGGAACAGCGCGGCTGGGAGGTTTTCGAAAGTCTCGCGGCGATCGCGGAACCTGCCGGACGAACAACGTCGGAATGCTACCGGGGTCTGCGCGGCCGAATCCTTTCGGATCTGAAGGAAGCCGGCGGCGTCGACGTTGTCCTGTTGCAGCTCCATGGCGCCATGGTGGCGGAGGATTGCGACGATTGCGAAGGCGACCTTCTGGAACGCGTCCGGGCGATCTGTCCCGGCACGGTTATCGGTGTCTCTCTGGACCAGCATTGCCACCTGACGGAACGGATGCTGAAACACAGCGATCTGATTGTCTGTTTCAAGGAGTATCCGCATGACGACGCCTCTGCGCGCGCCGAAGACCTCTTCTGTATGGCGGTGAGAACACTTTCCGGAGAAATCCGGCCCGTGATGCGTGCGTTTGATTGCCGGATGATCAATCTTTATCTCACGAAGGCCGGCAAGATGCGCGACTTCGTGCAACATATGCACGATCTGGAGAAGCGCGCCGGTATCCTTTCCGTTTCCCTCGCGCACGGGTTTCCGTGGGCCGATGTCGAAGATGTCGGCACAAGGACGCTGGTCATTACGGACGACAACCCGTTGCTTGCAAAGAAAACCGCCGAGACACTCGGGCGGAGGTTCTTCGATTTGCGCCACGAGGTCACAAGCACGTTTTCAACGCTTCAGGACGCCTTGGACGAAGCAGCGGCCGCCCAGGCGGGGCCGGTCGTTCTTGCCGACATGGGAGACAATTCCGGTGGTGGTGCGCCTGGAGATTCAACCTTTGTCCTGCACACACTGATGGAGCGAAACCTGTCCAACGTTGCAAGCGGGATTTACTGGGACCCGATCGCCTTGCGGATTTGTCAGGATGCCGGCATCGGCGCTTCCCTCAGACTGAGGCTGGGCGGCAAGACGGGCACGGATTCAGGAGCCCCGATCGACCTCACCGTTCAGGTGATGAACATTCAAGGCGGCCTCGGTCAACATCTGGGCCCCGGGCTCGAACCGCTCGGAACGGTTGCCTGGCTGCGGACGGCGGACAAGGTCGACCTGCTGGTCAATGACCTTCGGACGCAGGTTTATCACCCGGAGGCGTTCGAACAGCTTGGTATCGACCTGGCAGAGAAGTCCATCGTGGTGGTCAAATCGCTGTTTCACTTCTACGCACCTTTCACCAAGATCGCGTCGCGCGTCATCCAGATGACAACACCGGGCGGGACCTCGCCGGAGTTCACGGACCTGCCGCTCACCAAAAGACAGGCCGCCTATTGGCCCCGTGTCGAAGAGCCGTTCGAGGATCGCATACGCACTTCTGCGTGACGCGCAAAGCCGAGTGACGGCCCCTTGCAGGAACGAGCGGCCACATATCGATCGGTTCCGTCATTTGCGCCCTTCGCGGCTTCTGTTAGAACAGGATCATGGATCCCGCATCTCTCCTTTTGCTGGCAACCGCGACGGCTGTGCTCGTGTTGATACCCGGGCCCAATGTAGCGCTTTTCATCGCGAACACGCTGGCGCATGGTCCGCGTTACGGCTGCGCAACGGTTGTCGGAACAACGATCGGCGTCGGTATCCAGCTGGTGATCGTCGTGCTTGGCTATTCCGCTCTGCTTCAGTTTGCCGCCAGCACGCTCGTCTGGCTGAAATGGGCGGGCGTTGTTTATCTGATCTATCTGGGCGTCCGCGCCTGGCGTCAGGGAATAGATGAGACCGGGCAGGTCGAGGCAACAGGCGGAACCCTGACCGGGCTATTTTTCCAGGGACTGTTCTTTGCAATCGCCAATCCGAAGACGCTGGTCTTCATTGCGGCTTTCCTGCCCCAGTTTACCGGAGAAGTCCCGACCGCCGGGCATCTGGCAATGGCCGCCGCCGTCTACCTGACCATTGTCTTTTTCGGCGATCTTCTCTGGGTGGCGGCAGCAAGCATTTCGCGGCCGCTGGTGATGCAACTGGGACGGCTCCGCCACAGGCTGACCGGCGCTCTTTTCATCGGAGCAGGCGTCTGGCTCGCACTGGCGCGCGTCGAACGCTGACACGTCCGCTTCCGTGCCCCACCAAAACCGCTCATTCCCGAACATGACCGAGTAACCCATCATGCCCGTCATCGAATATGTCTATTCCGCTCATTCCGCTTTTGCCTATCTCGGCTCCGCCGAGATCCAGCGCATTTGCGCGGAAAACGACGCAGTTCTGGTCCACAAGCCTGTCCTTCTGTCACCTGTGGTCGAGGCACAGCGCGGACCTGCCTTCCGCAAGCGGACACAGCAACATGTCGACTATTTTTTCGGGCGGGAGATCGAGCGGTGGGCGGAGTACCGTTCCGTTCCGATCATCAACCATCGGCCAAGCCAGCATGACGCCGACTACAGCATCGCGTCCGGCATGATCATCGCACTGGGAGACACGGGCCCTCAGACTGACCGGATGGCGCATCGGCTCATGGATGCGCATTGGCGCGAAGATGTCGACCTGTCGGACGGATCCGCACTGAAAGCCATTGCGCGGGAACTGGGGCTCGATGCAGAGGCCCATCTGGCAAAGGCTGCCTCGCAGGCGGTCCAGGACACGCTCAAGAAGAACACCGAATGGGCCGTGTCAAAGGCACTGTTCGGATCACCTACCTATATCGTCGACGGCGACCCTTTCTATGGTCAGGATCGTTTGCAGTTGGTGGAGCGCGCGCTCAAAACCCCGTTCAAGCCGAATGACTGGTCCAACCCGAGCGTTGAATGAGGCGCATTGGCCCTATGCCAGATCATCCAATCGGGCACGCAACAGATTGATCGTCGGCAGATCGGTCGCGAGTGAAATTGCCTTTTCGTAACAGCGTGACGCCGCCTCGCGGTTGCCCTGCCCTGCGTTGAGGTCTGCCCGGGCCGCCCAGAGTGCCTGGAAGCCGGTTCCGGCCTGCGCCTCGGCGATTTCGAGCGCGCGCAATCCTGCCGCCGGCCCGTGCAGCCTGCCGGTAACAACAGCCTGCGCAACCAGACCACCGGCCGAGGGTGCCATTTGCTGAAGCGCAAAATAAAGTTTGTTCAGGGCCTGCCAGTCCATCCGGCCGGTTTCCTTGCGCGCCACATGGATGGATTCGATTGCCGCTTCGATTTGAAACCTGCCGATCTCGGATTTGGCATAGGCGCGGGTCAGCTGGCGTTTGCCGTAGGCAATGAGATCGTCGCGCCAAAGCGTAACATCCTGCTCGCCGGTCGGCACAAGCATGCCGTCGACGGTTCGCGCCCCGGCTCTTGCATGACTGAAGCCAATCAGCGCAGCCAGGCCGAGCGCTTCCGCATTGCCTGCCATCAGGCGGCTGCAGAGATCAGCAAGATAGAGCGCTTCGTCACCCAGGGTATCGGCAGGGTCCAGCCAGTCATGGGCGTGGAGCGCATATAGGGCTTCGAACAGGGCGGAGCTGCGTTCAGCCAGCGCGGTTCCTTCCGGAATTTCAAACGGTATGCCCGCATCCCTGATCTTCGCCTTGGCGCGCACAAGGCGCTTGGAGAGGGCGGCGGGCGAAATCAGGAAAAGCCGGGCAATGGACCGGGCCTCCATGCCCAGGACCGTCTGAAGCATCAGCGGTACGTGCAGATCGGATGCGATCGCCGGGTGGGCACACACCAGCAGAAGCGACAAACGCTCATCAGGCAGGCCGTCCTGTATGCGATTATCGTCCGGCGTGTCGGGTATCTCGCTTTGGCTGGGAAAACGCAGCCGGTGTCGCTGCCGATCGGTCAACCTGTTGCGGGCCGTGGTGAGCAGCCACGCGTCCGGGTTGTCCGGGATGCCATGCAAGGGCCAATGGTCAAGGGCCTTGGCAAAAGCATCCGCCAGGGCGTCTTCCGCCAGAGCGATGTCATGGGTGCGGACCGAAAGGAGAGCCAGCAGGCGTCCATAGCTGTCCCGCGCAGCCAGTTCGGCTGCGCGAGCGGCATCCGTCACACCGAGCCCATTGCCGAGGCCCTGATCTCGACCTTGCCGGTCTTGGCCGCAGGACATTTTTCAGCCCAGGCCATGGCGGCATCCAGATCCGGGACGTCGATGACGAAGAACCCGCCGAGGGTTTCCTTCGTGTCGGCAAACGGCCCGTCCTGTACCTGGCGGCTGCCGCCCTTGAGCGAGAGGGTCGTGGCGGTCTCGACCGGCTGCAGCCAGTCCGTGTCCACGAAAACACCCGCTTTCTGAAGCGCTCCGATGTAAGCTCCGTAGACTTCCTTCTCGGCGGCCCAGTCTTCCGGCGTCATGCCGGCGAGATCTGCAGGATCGGTGTAAAGCAGGAATGTGTAACGCATTTTCAAAATCCTCGTTGTCTCAATCTGATCAGGTAGCGGACGCCAGGTTGTCAAGGCCCTGTTCAAAGGTCTTGCCCACCATACCGTCGAGGAAGAGGCCGAACACCCGGGCGATCGGATTGAACCCGAGATCCATGTCCATGGTCCATGTCACCTGCGTGCCGTCAGGCAGGCTCTGCGCCGATATTTCCTGAACCGGTCGGCCCATCGCGCCAAGGTCGATGTCGTAGCGCACGCTGTTTGCCGTCACCTTGGCAACCGTCTGCGTGCCCTTGCCTTCCTTGCCATCGAAATGGAACCCGGACCCCACGCCCGCATCCGGTCCGAAGGGTTTGATCTTCAGTTCCGGATCGGAAGTCAGATAGGGATTGAAGGTCTGAAATCCGCGGTTCGAGGCAGCCAGCTCCAAAATGGTTTCCGGTGATGCGGCAACCTTGGCATGGCGCTCCACATGTATATTTTTCGGCAGCAGCAGCGTCCCGGTGCCGAGCAGTGCAATCACACCAACACCGCCTGCGAGTATCGTCCAAATCGTCATGTCCATCTCCTTAACAATCGTAAAAGGCGACATTGCCTTCACTCACATGACGAACGGGGGAACAGCCGATGGACATTTGCCAAAAATTTTTTCATTGCTTACGTTTTCGGCGGCCATGACACGGCGGCAATGACCCGGTAACATCCTGCATGATTGACCGTTTCCCGAATGACAGGCCGCCTGAGAATGCGCCCATGCAATTGCTGCTGCTTTGCGCCGGAGCGCGCGACAAGACGTGGGCTGGCGCAAAGGCAGCATGCCCTCTGCGCACCAAAGGCAAGCGGCAGGCGCAGAAAGTCGGCTGCTGGCTCGGCCGGAAGGGCCTGCAGCCGGATGCTGTTTTGTGCGAACAAACGCTCCGCGCGCGGGTGACGGCGGAGAAAGCTCTTAAGGCCGCCGGTTGGACGGCAAGCGGAATAGAAGGATCACACGCGCTCTCGAAAGGCGACCTCCCCGATCTTCAGGATGTCAACCTGGTTCTCCTTGTTGCCGCCCCCAAACGACTTGGAGACGTGGCGGAGCAAATGTCGCTTGAGGCCGAGATCCGTCCCGGTTTGCTTTTGCTTGCACAAGTTGAGGACGGCCGCGCGTACCTGAAAGAGCGTATCGACCCGCGCGATCTGCCGGACCTGTTTCCCTTCCCGTCGCCGGATGGACCGGAGCGCAGGCCAAGACCGGCCTATTACTACACGCAATCGGCGGTCGTGCCCTTTCGAAGAACAAAAGCGGGTCCTGAAATCCTGATCGTCGGATCCAGCAGCGGGCGCCACTGGGTCGTGCCCAAGGGGATCGTCGAACCCGGTCTCAGTCCGGCCGGATCGGCGATCATCGAAGCGCGCGAAGAAGCCGGCGTGGAGGGCGAGACCGGCGACAGACCGCTCGGCTCCTACACCTACGAGAAGTGGGATGCGACCTGTAACGTTGACGTCTATGCGATGGAGGTCAGCCGCGTTCTGCCTGACGGAGCATGGGAAGAGACTCACCGGGACCGGCGCTGGGTAACGCGTGATGAAGCAGCAGAGCTGCTCAATGAGCCCTCACTGAAGGCGTTTCTGCCGTTGATCTAGGGACGCCTCGGAACGTCCTTCATGCCCAGTCGAAGCGTACACCTCCGAGATAGAAGATCGCCATACTGACGGTCGTTGCAAGAACACCTGTGCCGACGGCTTCAAACCATTCCCCTTTGGGGAGCGCAGCCTTTTGAAGCGCGCCGTCGCGGATCGATACGGGACATTCAAGCGCAGGTTCGTTGGACCAGCCATCTTCCTGAAGACTGGTTGTCACAACGGTGGCAGCGGGCTCATCGAGACGCAGCCGCTGTTGGACAACCGAGATCTCACGAGGGGTCAGGTTTTCATAGTAGAGCGTTCCAGCAGCTACCGGCTTCAACGTCCCTGCATGCAAGCCGTATCCGGAAAACATAAAAATCGCGGCCACAATCAATGTGCAAACCGTCTTTCGAATGTCGATCAATCCAACTATCCAGATACTCATGTAACCACCCTGCCTAAAGAACCGTCGGGGCATCGCTCCGAAAGGCCGCGAAGCCGAAGCACTTCGTGAGAGGTCGCAATGCATCGAGTGGTATTCAAGTCTTAATTTGCGCGTATCGATTGTGCGACTGCCAGACCCTGCTTTCAAATCAGGCTGAAAGCTCAAGTCACAGACTAATCCGCAATGTCATGAAGTCATCGTTGCGCGATTGTCCGTCGATGCGCACGCTGTCGATGAAGATGGCAGCCTGCCTGAAGCCAAAGCGCTGGTAAAACCGGATCGCCCTGGAGTTTTCGGTATCGACGAACAGTTCCAACTGCTCGACACCCGCTGCACGCGCTTCTTCGATGACACCCGACATCAGAACACCGGCGGCGCCGGTTCCCTGAAAGCGCGCCGAGACGAAAAACGGTCCGAGCTCCGCGCGATGACGCATCCGTTCAAGCTGCGAGCGGCGGAAACCGCAGAACCCGGCAAGTGTCTCCCTTGAAAAAACGCCGCGAGTTGAACCGGCGGCGAGAATACCGGCTGCACGCTCAACGCTGGTCGTTGCAGCTTCTTCTTCCGTCACCAGAAACCCGATCGGAAAGTCACGAACACCTTCAAGGCGCAAGCTCTGCCACTGCTCTGCGTTTTCCCGCGTCAAGGCGGCGTAGCAAAAATCCATGTTCCTGACCATCCTTGAGAAGCGGTTTAATCGCGGGATGGCAACCGGGGAGCCAAGTTCTCCCGGCGACCTGATCCATCGGTTGTCCTACGCCAATATAGCGAAAGGATGATTTCGCGGGGCTGACATGGTTGCCGCGGCCGCAACACACTGCCGGCGGGTGCAGCGGATAGACAACCGGGCGCGAGAGGCACACACGCCCGATCAGCGCTTCGCAAGACGGCCAAGAAGCCGCGACCTGAGCAGTTAGTCCCGCGCGGGAATGTTGATTGCCTTCTGGCTTGCCGGACGTGCCATGCAGGTGTCGACCCACCTGACTACGTTCTTGAAATCGTGGTAGCCGACGACGTCCGCCGCCTCGTAAAACCCGTTGATGTTGCGCGCCCAGGGCCAGGAGGTGATATCGGCGATGGTGAACTGATCGCCCATGATGTAATCGCGGCCCTCAAGCTGCAGGTCGAGCACGTTCAGCAGGCGCTTGACCTCGTCGCGGTAGCGCTCGAACGGACGGCGGTCTTCATATTCGCGGCCTGCGAACTTGTGAAAGAAGCCGAGTTGGCCGGTCATTGGGCCGAAGCCACCCATCTGCCACATCACCCACTGGATCGCCTCGTATTTTTCACCCGGATCGGATGGGATCAGTTTCCCGGTCTTTTCGGCCAGGTAAATCAGGATCGCGCCCGACTCCCACAAGGCGAGCGGCTTGCCGCCAGGGCCATCCGGGTCGATGATAGCGGGGATCTTGTTGTTGGGATTGAGCGACAGAAATTCCGGAGTGAGCTGGTCGTTTGAGCCGAAATCGACCTTGTGCGGCTCGTAGGGCAAGCCGGTTTCTTCCAGCATGGCCGAGACCTTGATCCCGTTCGGGGTCGGCAGCGAGTAGAGCTGGATCCGCTCGGGGTGCTCGGCAGGCCATTTCTTGGTGATCGGGAAATCGGACAAGGCGGTCATGAAAATCTCTTTCGTTGTACCCAGGCAGGTGGTGTGGGGATATCGATGCTCATATAGAACTCAAGACGTACGATTAAACCCATCGGCATGTTGCGATGAATATATTTGTTTTCGAGAGCCGTTCCGGCCTGTATCACCAGCGCCCGACACCAAAGGGGAAGATCTTCCATGCCACAGGACCATGAAGCACGGATCGAGCAGCTTGAAATCGACCTGGCGCATGCCGGGCGCACGATCGAGGATCTCAACGGCGTCGTCGTGGAACAGGGAAAGCAGATCGACCGGCTGACGCGCCTCTTGGACAAGATGACAGACCAGGTCGAAGAACTGGCGGAACAGGTTCTGCCCGCTCACCACGCCGAAAAGCCCCCGCATTACTGAACAGAAGCCGTCCATGCGCGGATTTGATCGGAACTGACTGCGCGCCAGCTCAGAAAGTCCGGTCAACCTTGTGTCCTTGGGCAATTGGAACACCCTCGTGCGGCGCAAAAGCGGGATACGAAACTGCTTCCCGCAATTTTCATCCCGGCTTGCCAAGGCTCCTGTCTCATGTCATAACCGCGCCATCATCAAGAGAAGGGCTGGCGCCCTCGCCAACCTGCCAGACCGGGCAAGGTGGTTTCCGCAACAGGGATGCGGTCGTCTGGAACCTCAAAGAGGCCAGTCGGCAACGAAGCGGTTTGATTGCATGCGCCAGTCCTCCTCGGGAAACCGATGGAGGATTTTTTGTACCAGGAGCCTTTCGCGGGACGCGCGGCAGTTCTCATTGAAGACCATCAGGCGGCGCATGCGTCGCGCGCCGATCTGGCCGTCTGGCAACAGGCGGCCGAGAACTGCGTGATGATGCGCATCAGGAGCCTGCGTGTCCTGGGAGGCCTTCCGCGGCACAAAGCGCCACTGTCACAGGAACAGCGGGTGCAGCGCCTGAAAGATCTGCTCAGGCTCTGGGCAAACGGGTGCACCTGCGCCGTCGACGAGGACCTCTTCGCCGATATCCTGAACCGCCGGAAGTGAGGTTTCGATGGCGGCGGTTTACTTCGGCACCGGTACCGGCCGCCCGTCATCATCAACGCAGACGAAGATGAACTGGGCTTCCGTCACCTTTTCGCGCACACCGAAACGATGGCGCAGGGCCCAGGCTTCCAGCTTGATCTCCATGGATGTGTTGCCGACCCGGACGATATCCGTGTAGACGCACAGGACATCCCCGACATGGACCGGCCTGATGAATTTCATGCCGTCGACGGCGATGGTGACCACCCGGGCCGACGCGCGCTGCCCGGCGGCGATCCCGCCTGCGAGGTCCATTTGCGACAGAACCCAGCCACCGAAGATGTCGCCGGCTGCATTGGTGTCCGCCGGCATGGCCATGGTTCGCAGCGTCAGCTCGCCGCTCGGTTTTTCGTTTTCATCGCTCACGCCGCGCCCCTCCGTTCAGTCTCGGCAAAAGACTAACGGCCGCCGGTCAGATCACAAGGGGTTCCTGTCAGATCACCAGCATCAGGATTGCCATGATCCACAGGGGAAGCGGGGCGGCGACCCAGATCAGCAGGATCGGGAGACCGCGCGGCAGAAACTTGGAAAAGGTCATTTTGATTTTCCCTGAAGCATTCAATGGGCTTGCTTTATCCGAAGACCGGCATCTCGAAGACGGTCAGTGCACCAAGCGCGACGATCCCCGTGACAAAGGCGAGTCTTGCGCTCCCGATCAGCGTCCGTCCGGCGACATCGAGCTTCGGAACCGGCATCTGCCTTGAATCCAGATACATCGACAAAAGCATGAGCGAGAAAACCACGAACCAGGCGACCACGAGAAGCTCGGCAACAAGAACGATCGCTACCAGCATGATCCACTCCATTCCGATTGTTGTGATGTGAGTTCCGGCGGCGGCGAGGACCCGGCATGGCCGAATGTGGCAAGCCAGAGACTTTGCGCAATCCGCTCCGCAACTGCGATGATTTCATCGGCCAGATCCGGCACGAACAATTCCCGCACAACCGGGCGGAAGACGGACAGCCACGCGCCGTAGTCGGAACTGACCACTTCCTTCAGTTTCAAATGCGCCGGAACAGGCTTGCCCTTGTAGGCCCCGTTTTTCAGGAGAACGGATTGCCAGAAGGTCTCCATTTTCGGCAGGTGCTCGTCCCACTTGCCGTCAAGCCGGCCGTTGAAGATGAGACCGAGACGCGGGTGTTCGCGAACACAGCGGTAAAACGTGTGCACCATCACCTGAATGGCTTGCTCGTCCACGGCCTCGTAGCGGCGCAGGCGATCATCCGGTCTCGCGTCGTGGCGCAGCTTCAACCTGTATCTGTCAGCGTGAGAACTCCGCGCGTCCATCGGCCTATCCATAATATTCATTTTAGATGCATCTTTTAAATGACATAAACAGCCACTAAAATCAACATCTCAAATGAATGTTTTACGGAACCCTGCCATGCGGCTCAGTCAGGCCAGCGATTTTGCCTTGAGAATCCTGATGGCGACCGGCCAGACGGACAGCCCTCAGACCGTTGACGGTCTGAGCACCAAGCTCGGACTGGCCAAGTCGCATGTGATGAAGATCGTTGCCCAGCTGGCACGGGCCGGTTACCTGGAAACCACCCGCGGACGCGGCGGCGGTATCCGTCTCGGCCGTTCGCCGGAGGAAATCCGCCTTGGGGAGGTTGTCAGGCTGATTGAACCGGATCTGGGTGTCGTTGCCTGCCTCAAGTCCGAGACAGCCGTCTGCGCGTTTCTGCCGCGATGTGCATTGAAGGGCGCCATGTCGCGCGCGGCCGACGCCTTTCTCGAAAGCCTCAACACACAGACCCTTGAGACGATACTGGCGGGAACACAGCAGACCATCACACCCGCGTGAGTTCTATCGCTGTCCGGCTTGAACGGAAATGGATCTCGCAAGGTGATCACCCGTCCATGATCTTGTCATTCCGGCTGAAGCGAAGCGGAAGGCCGGAACCCGGTAACCACCAGGTTCGCCTTCTTTCTTTGTCTTCGGCTACAAGGGTACTGGTTCCCGGTCTTGCCGCGTTTGCTACCGCGCGTCGTTACAGCGTCGAGGCCTGTTCCAGGAAGTCCATGTCTTCCAGGCAATAATATCCGGAGATCCGGCTGATCGTTCCGGAACGTTTCCAGTCATTGAGGACCCGGCTGACATTTTCGCGGGCCGCACCGGCCATGTTGGCGATGTCCGCCTGGCTGAGCTTGTAGTGAATGAGCGTCCGGCCGTCATCCAGCTTCTTGCCGAAGGTTTCCGACAATTGCAGCAGGGTCTGGGCGACTCGACCGGGCAAGGGCAGGAAGGACCGCGCCGCGAGGACGTCATTGGCGTGCCTCAGGCGCTTGCCGACGATCGACAGCATATGCCGGTAAACAGCGGGGTGGTCGTCGGAAAACCGCTGGAAGGCCGCCTTGTCGATAAAGGCAAGATTTGCTTCCTTGAGGGCGCTCACCGTTGCCGACCGCGGCCGGCCATCAAGAAGTGCCAACTCACCCACCAGATCGCCGGGTCCGAGAACCGCCAGAAGCTGCTCATCGCCTTCCACGGACAGAAGCGACACTTTCAAGGACCCTTCCAGAACGGCGTAGCAACCGTTTCCGGGATCTCCGTTCTCGAACAGTATCGTGCCGGCTGCCATCTTCATCGGTCTGGCGAGACGGGACAGCCCGACAGCGAGCTCCGGCTCCAGCCCCTCAAGGGAAAAGCTGTTCTTCAAAAAGTCTTTAATTTCTGCCACACCTACCCCCTGCCAAGGATCTTCACGACACAAAAATTTTCAGCCCACGCGCAATCCTGTGATTTCCATCACGTGCGTTCAAGCAAAAAATACCTATATCAGAGTCATGGAAGAGGGGCCGCCCCTCCCCCCTTCCTGACCTCCACGAAAAACGGCTCTGTTCCCCGCAGAGCCGTTTTTTCGTTCAAACGGTAAAAAAACCGCAGGAAGTCAGGCGTTTCTCAACGCAGGAAAATGTTCTTGCGGTCGAGGGTCTGGAAAAAACGATCGCTCCGCAGGACTTCGTACTGGCACTCGCGCACGGCAATTTTTTTCCGTGGCTCCTCGCGCATCAGCCGGTCATCCGACTTTCCGGGAATCGCGGCAACGAAACTCCGGTCGCTCATGCCATCGAAATGATTGAGCAGCAGCTGCTGCAGCTCTTCGGTATCGGCGGTCGGCGGCAGCGGCTCGGAACTCGGCAGGACCTGAAGTCCGAAACCCTTTGCAAGCCGCGCCAGGCGCAGCGTTTTCAGACCGGACTGCAGCGGGGAAATGATCAGCGGCATCTTTTCGAAATCGGACCGTTCTATGGCCTTGAAAACAATCCGGGCCAGCGATGTCCGCGCGAACAGGCCCTCGCGAACGGCAACGAAGTCCGGCGGCCTTTGCATCAGAACACTGTAGCGCGCCAGTTGGGCAACCGCTTCATCCATCAGCAACTCGTCAGGCAAGAGCCGCAGAAACGCACGTCTGTTCACTTTTTCGCGTGTCAGCATCCGGCCGCCATACGTCTCCTGCATGCGCGAGCTGACCGGCATGACCCTGTCACCGCTGAAGGCAAGCGTGATCCCGAACAGCGTTTGCTGTCCGACCCTTTCTGCAACTTCCTGAAAGGGACGGAATTCACGCGGCCAGAGTTCGGTCGACACGAGCGCACCAACCGCGCTCAGCCGCCCGTTTTCGGCAAGATCGCGCAATGCGCGATCAACGCCAAAGGCGAGACCGTAATCCAGTGCACCGAGTGTAATTCGCTTCATCAAGTCAGACAGGCAGGTGAATCGGAGTTCCGTATCCTTCCCTGCGGCATTCGCGGAGGCAATGCAAGTCTCAACTCCTGTGCAAATGCCCGATTTCGGATGATCAGTGTACCGTGACCGGCTCGAAGACAGGCCCTTTCAGCCCTTCGACCCGGTAGACAACGAGCTCTTCCAGCGGCACGCCTTTCACCTTGCGCTCCACAACGGCGAGTTCCCGGACCGTCTCGAAGGTACGTTCGAGATCCCCTGCCCTGTTGCGGCGTTTCTCGGTGATGTAGAGACCCGGCTTCAGAAACAGCCCTTGGTCCGGGTCCGGCACCATGATGTAGCGTATGCGTTCCGTTACCTGAAAAACAGGCAGCCGATCCTTCATCAGATAGTCCACCTGTCCGTTGAGCCCGTAGCTGGTGGTCAAGAGAAAGGCGGCCTGTTCCTCACCGGCGAGTTTGTTCAATTCCGCGCCGATCTCCTGCCAGCCGCGCAGCTGGAAGGTCGGGTCCTTGCGGGCAAGCTGGCCCGTTATCGGATAGACCGCATGCAACTGGACCAGAGCCGCGACCAGCACACCGACAGCCACACCCGCCATCGCCGTCTTGCGCCACACCGTCCGGTCGGTCCTGAGCGACGCGACAAAAACCGCGGCCATGATCGCGAAGGCCGGAAAGAGCGGCGCCGGCCAATTGGCCTGCACGCGCGAGTGGAGCGCGTGATAAAGGAGATAACAAAGGAACGGCAGCGTGGTCAGGACAACTAGGGACGCTGCGCCGTCCCGCACCCGAAAGGCCTTGAAGAGGATCGCGGCTCCGCCCGCTGCCAGGATCGCGATCAGGGGGTTCAAGAGCCCGACAAAAGCGCCCAGAAACTCGAAGATGTATTTCGTGGTGAAACCGCGGCTCCCGGCGCGGCCGAACTGTTTGTAAAAGCTCACCCATTCATGCGTCTGGTTCCAGTAGAGCACCGGCGAGAAACACAAGAGTGCCAATGCGCCGCCTGCCCAGAGCTGCCAAGACGTCCACCAGCGCCGGGCATCGGGAACCCAAAAGAGCCACAGAACGATCCCGGCGCCCAGAAACAGCAGCGAATACTTGGACAGAAGCCCCAGTCCGGCCATCAGCCCGACCACGAGCCACCAGTTCGGGTTCCTGGATACGGTCAATTCGGCCAGTGCCCAGAAGGTCAGTCCCCAGAAGACAACGGATGGTGCGTCAGGTGTCGCCAGTATCCCGCCGATCCCGATCATCAAGCTGGTGTTGAGGAAAAGGACAGCCCAGCCGGCCGTCCGGGCATCGAACAGGATCGCTGCGGTGCGCCAAAGCGCGAGCGAACCGATCACTCCGGAACAGACCACAATCGCGCGCAGGCCGAATACCGTGTCGCCGAAAAGCGCCTGCCCCGCCGTTATCCACCAGCCGATCATTGGCGGGTGATCGTAGTAGCTCAGGGCTGGATAGAGGCCCCAGATCCGGTAATAGGCTTCATCTTCAACGATATAGGCATCGGCCGCCGCGAAGAGCTTCAGCGCCGTCAGAAGGCCGACGACAACAACAAGCCCGGATGGCCGAAGCCAGAACGGCAGATCTGAGGTCTGTGCCACGAATGTTTCAATCCGCTCTTCAGGAACGACGCCAGGTCAGTGCCGAGCTGGCGGCGTAGTTCCAAACCGCTCCCATGACCGCGCCGGCCGTTCCGGCGACCCACCAATAGGCCGGGTCAGCGTAGATCAGATTGGCGACGCCGACATTCGCCAGCACCCCGACCGAACACACCGCATAAAATGTCACCAGACCGATCAGCGCCCTGAACCCGCGCAAGCGCCGGTCTCGGTAGGTCAGCTGGTTGTTCAGGAAGAAGTTGGATGTCATGGCAACGAAGGACGCGGCCGTCTGGGCAAGATTGAACTCGATCCCGCCCAAGAGGAAAAACCGCAAGGCGACCAGATGCACGAACAGCCCGCTGGCGCCGACAAGGCCGAACATCAGGAAGCGGACGGAAACGATATCGCCGAAGTACTTGGCCAGCAGAAGGCCGAAATAGTCCAGCGTCACCAGGGTGTCGAGCTTGCTCTCGCCATGCTGGCGTTCGCGGAACGTGAACGGCAGTTCCTTGATTTTGAGGGTGCCGTTCGCACTGGAAACCAGATCGAGCAGGATCTTGAAACCCTGTGGCGACAGCCGCGGCGCGAGCGCCTCCGCCTTTTCCCGGCGCACCATGAAAAAGCCGCTCATCGGGTCGCTCAAGGTGACGTTCAGAAGTTTCTGCGCCAGGCCGTTGGCAATATTCGATCCCCAGGCGCGAATCTTGGAAAGACCCTCGCCGACCGTTCCGCCCTCGACCTTCCGGCTCGCGACAACGAGATCCGTTCCGTCCGCCTTGATCGCTTCCAGCATCTTGGGCAACAGGCATTCGTCATGCTGCAGATCGGCGTCCATGACCGCCACGTAGGGAGCAGACGAGGAGAGGATGCCCTCGATGCAGGCGCCCGAAAGACCTCTGCGGCCAATGCGGCGGATGACCCTGACGCGCGGATCGGCGGCAGCCAGTGCGCGGGCCACTTCCGTTGTTCCGTCCGGTGAATTGTCGTCAACGACAATCGCCTCCCAGGCAATCCCGGTGAGAGCCTTGTCGATCAGATCCACGAGCGGCGGGATGTTCTCGGCCTCGTTGAAGCTGGGCAGAACGATGCTCAGCTCGGCAACCTGCGCGCCGGACGTTTGCCGGGTTTCGTCCCAGCCCGCTTCATCCGTGCCGTGTGCAATACTGGCTGCGCTTTCCATGTTTCAACCTTGTCGCCCGCCAGATCCCTCATGGAGACCGTAACGGCTTCACATCTTTCTGAATTTGCGCGGAACATAGCCCGGCAGGAGTTAAATACAAGCAAAGACGCGCCGGTTTGCGGCGGCGTGACCTGTTTCCAAGCCTGTCTGGCGATGTCCGGCGCGTTTCACCGCCTCTTTGACGGGCAAGTGTGATGCAAAGATGGCTGACACGAAACGTTCGGGCAATCAGGACCGCCGGTTTGGGAAAGCTGCTCTCCGCCGTATGACCGCTCCGCCTTGCCCTCACCTGCCGTTTCGTCTAGGACAACCGCAACTTATTTGAGGCCGGCTTGCGCTCATGCGCGCGCAGTCGGCTGGGAACTCGCCGGGATCTGACGACTTCATGGCCAAAAAACCGAACAAACTGAAGGCCCGCCTGCCGCGGGGCTTTGTCGACCGCTCTGCCGACGACATCCGGGCAACGGATGAAATGATCGGCAAGATCCGTGCGGTCTACGAGCAATACGGCTTCGACCCTGTCGAAACGCCGGCCTTCGAATACACCGACTGCCTCGGTAAATTCCTGCCGGACACCGACCGGCCCAATGCCGGGGTGTTCTCGGTGCAGGACGAGGACGAGCAATGGATGAGCCTGCGCTACGACCTGACCGCGCCGCTTGCCCGTCACGTCTCGGAAAACATCAACGAGATACAGTTGCCCTATCGCAGCTACCGCGCCGGCTGGGTGTTCCGGAACGAAAAACCGGGACCGGGCCGGTTCCGGCAATTCATGCAGTTCGATGCGGACACCGTGGGTGGTCCGGGCGTTCAGGCGGATGCGGAAATGTGCATGATGATGGCCGACACGATGGAAGCCCTCGGCATTCAGCGCGGCCAGTATGTCATCCGGGTCAACAACCGGAAGGTTCTTGACGGTGTGCTGGAAAGCATCGGCCTTGGCGGCGAGGAAAACGATGAGCGCCGCCTCACTGTCCTGCGCGCGATCGACAAGCTCGACAAGTTCGGCATGGAAGGTGTCCGCCTGCTGCTCGGAGAAGGCCGGAAGGATGACAGCGGCGACTTCACGAAGGGTGCCGGTCTGGACAGCTCCGCCATCGACACCATTGCCGATTTCGTCTCAGGCACCGGTGCGCTGGAAAATGAGGGCATCACGGAACTGAACACGATGGCTGCCATGTTCGAGGCCTGCGGCTATGGCGCTGACCGGATCAAGATCGATCCTTCCGTCGTCCGCGGTCTCGAATACTACACAGGCCCCGTCTACGAGGCTGAACTTCTGTTCGACGTGACCAATGAAAAGGGCGACGTCGTCCAGTTCGGGTCCGTCGGCGGTGGCGGACGCTATGACGGTCTCGTCAAGCGCTTCACCGGGCGCGACGTTCCCGCGACAGGTTTCTCGATCGGCGTCTCGCGCCTGATGACGGCCCTAAAGAACCTTGGCAAGCTCGGAACGTCAGACGTCCTTGCACCGGTGCTGGTCACCGTGATGGACGGCGATGTCGATGCGCTCGGCCGCTACCAGAAGATGGTTCAGGACCTCAGAAGTACGGGCATACGGGCCGAAATGTACCAGGGCAACTGGAAGAAGTTCGGCAATCAGCTGAAATATGCCGACCGTCGCAATTGCCCGGTCGCCATCATTCAAGGGTCGGATGAGCGCGAAGCCGGCGAACTTCAGGTCAAGGATCTGATCGAAGGCAAGCGCCTGTCTGCTGAAATCTCTGACAACATCACCTGGCGCGAAAGCCGTCCGGCGCAGATCACAATCGCGGAAACCGATCTGATTGAAACCGTGCGCGGCATTCTGGACGGTCAGGCCGACGACCGCAGGCGTCAAAGCGAGGGCTGAAACATGACGGCGGCTCAGATACCGGGACTGGACCCGGCCAGGATCGACGCGGTTCTGACCCTTTTCAGGGACGCAGGGCATGCATTGGTCAACCCGCCCATCCTGCAGCCGGCAGATGTGTTTCTCGACCTGACGGGCGAGGATATCCGCCGGCGTCTCTACCTGACCCATGGCAGCGATGGCACGGATCTTTGCCTGCGGCCGGATTTCACCATTCCGGTGTGCCGGCATCATGTCGCATCCGGCGCGGCAAAGCTTCCGGCCGCCTATTGTTACAACGGGCCGGTGTTCCGCCAGCGTCCGGACGGGCTCGGCGAGATCCCGCAGCTCGGTGCGGAAAGCCTTGGACGCACCGATATTGCGGAAGCGGATGCGGATCTGCTTGCGCTGTCGGTCCGCGCACTGGAAGCGTTCGGCGTTGGACAGGCACATATCCGCATCGGTGACGAAACCCTGTTCGCAGCGGTTCTGAACGAACTTGGCCTGCCGAGCGTCTGGCAGCGGCGGCTGCGCGATCTTTTCGGAGAGACCGACAAGCTGATGGCGGCCATTGACCGTATGGCCGGAGCCAGCAGCGCCGACGATGACAGCCGCGACGTTCGGCTCGGCTTTCTTTCAGCACTCGAAGGCGCTGACCCGGAGGCGGCCCATGCCGTTGTCGAGGATCTTCTGTCCATCGCCGGGATCTCAGCAGTCGGCGGACGGACACCAAGCGAAATTGCCGACCGGTTCCTGGAACAGGCGGCGCTGACCAGTACCGGCAAAGGCCATGAACGGGCAGCAGCATCGCTGCGCGCCTATCTGGCACTGAAGGCGGACGGAGCCGGTTCGGTCGCTGCCCTGCGCTCCTACAGCGCCGCGCATGGTCTAGACCTCGCGGCTCCAATTGCGGCCTTCGAACAACGCCTTGCCGCACTCGACGCCAGGGGGATCGCACCTGCCAGCCTGTCGTTTGCGGCGGAGTTCGGCCGCCGTCTCGACTACTACTCGGGTTTCGTCTTCGAGATTCATGCCGTATCCGGCGAGACCCCCGGACCGCTTGTCGGCGGCGGGCGTTATGACAGGTTGCTCACGCTTCTGGGGGCCGGTGCAAACGTGCCGGCAATCGGGTTTTCCATGTGGCTCGACCGCATCGCCGCCAATACCGGGGCTGACTCATGAGCAAGCTGATCATCGCCATTCCCTCCAAGGGCCGCCTCCAGGAGAACACGCACGCCTTCTTCGGACGGGCCGGATTGCAGGTTCTCCAGCCGGGCGGCGCACGAAACTATCGCGGCGCGATCAAGGGATTGCCGAACGTCGAAATCGCGTTCCTGTCTGCCTCGGAGATCGCACGGGAACTTGCCGACGGCTCGGTCCATTTCGGCGTTACGGGCCTCGATCTGGTTGAGGAAAACATCGCCGATCCGGCCGGCACGGTTCATGTCGTCACGCCGCTCGGCTTCGGCCCGGCAGAAGTGGTCGTCGCCGTCCCGAAGGCCTGGATCGATGTGGAGACCATGTCCGATCTCGGCGATGTCGCGTCCGATTTCCGTGGCCGCCACGGCCGCCGCCTGCGCGTTGCCACCAAATACGTCAATCTCACGCGGAGCTTCTTCGCCGGTCACGGGATCGCCGATTACCGGATTGTCGAAAGCGCAGGGGCAACGGAAGGAGCGCCTGCTGCCGGTGCCGCCGAACTCATCGTCGACATCACCACGACGGGATCGACCCTTCACGCCAACAATCTCAAGATTCTGAGCGACGGCGTGATGCTGAAAAGCCAGGCCAATCTCGTTGCCTCGCTCAACGCCGACTGGTCGGCCAACGCCCTTGACGGCGCGCGGGCCATTCTCGACCGGGTGGCGGCAGAAGAGGCCGCCCGCGACGTCAAACTGGTCAAGGCGGTCGTCGATGACCGCACGCAGGCGCTGCGCTCGATCAGCAAGGTTGGCGCGATCCAGCGCTTCTCGGAAAGCGACAGCCTCAACCGGGTCAACGTGCTTTGCCCAAGGGATGCGGTTGCCGAATGCGCCAAGCTTCTCATCGAGGAAGGTGCGGAAACGGTGACGGTCGAAACGCTGGACTATGTCTTCTCAAGGGAGAATCCGCTGTTCGCGCCGCTCCATGAGAAAGTCGGATCCTGAAATCTGTCAGGGCCGCGCGGCTTCGTTCAGTTCAACACCGTTGACTGCCTGAGCCGGTCGCGCGCCAGATCCAGAAAACTGCGCACCTTGACCGAGACACGCCGTCCCTCGTAATGCACGAGATGCACCGGCAAGGGCTCCGGCTCATGCTCCTCGAGCACCGCCTGTAATGTGCCGGTCTGCAGGTCCGGCCCGACCTGGTAGGACAGGGCCCGTGTCAGCCCCCAGCCGGACCGCGCCAATGCGGTCGCAGTCGCAACACTGGTCACGGACAGTCGCGGATGGACCTTGACGAGCCTGTCCTGTGCTTTGCCGAACCGCCATTCATTGCTTGGCGTGACCGTCGCGGCAGCGACGATCTTGTGTTTCGTCACGTCTTCCGGTGATCGCGGCACACCGTGCCGCCTGAAATAGTCCGGCGATCCGCAGACCACCCGACGCACGGTTCCGACCTTGACCGCCATCAGGCCCGATGCCGGGAGGTGCCCGATCCGCACGCCGACATCCAGGCCCTCCTCTGCCAGGTTCACAATCCGGTCGACCATCAGCATGCTCGCGGACACACCGGGGAAAAGGTCGAGATATTCCGCGACGATCGGTGCAACGTAGATACGTCCGAATTCGACCGGAGACGTAACCCGAAGGTACCCTTTTGGCCTTCCGACCGCACCGGATACGGCTTCGTTTGCCGCACTCAGATCCGCCAGAATACCGCGGACTTCTTCCAGGTAGGTCCGTCCGACATCCGTAAGCCGTACCACCCGCGTGGTGCGCGTGAACAGGCGCGCGCCCAGCCGTTCCTCAAGTTCGTTGACCGCGCGCGTCGCCGACGGCGCGCTGATGCCCATTTGCCGGGCACCTGCCGCAAAACTCTCTGCTTCGGCAACAGCCAAGAACACCTCCAGCGCTTGCAGTCTGTCCAAGATGGCCTCCGGTTCATTTCATAAATTGAAATAATCACTTTCAAATTTCCATTATTCTTTCGAGTTGGCAAGAGCGCTACCTGTGTCCCAATCAAATGGCACCGGGTTTCGACCCAAATCAGCTTGGACGCAGACATGACACAGGAAGCACCCCGTCACCCCTTGCCGCCGTTTACAGATGAAACCGCACGCGAGAAGGTCCGACTTGCGGAAGACGGCTGGAATTCCCGCGATCCCGCCAAGGTGGCGCTTGCCTATACGCATGACAGCAAATGGCGCAACAGGGCCGAGTTTCCCAAAGGGCGACAGGAGATCGAAGACTTCCTGACCCGCAAATGGGACAAGGAACTCGATTACCGGCTGATCAAGGAACTCTGGGCATTTGCCGGCAACCGCATCGCCGTGCGCTACGCGTATGAGTATCACGACGACAGCGGCAACTGGTTCCGGGCCTATGGCAACGAAAACTGGGAATTCGACGAGAACGGCTTCATGGCCAACCGTCACGCCAGCATCAACGAGAAACCGATCCGGGAAGACGAACGGAAGTTTCGCTGGCCGCTCGGCCGGCGTCCCGACGATCACCCGGGCCTGAGCGATTTCGGCTTCTGATCCCCCTCCAATCCAGCAAGGAAAGACGATCCAATGACCACACCTATCAAGCTCTACAGGAATGCCAAGTCGGGCCACTGCCACCGGGTAGAACTGATGCTGTCCCTTCTGGGACTGCCCTACGAGGCCATCGACCTCGACATGGCGAACGGGGCGCACAAGGCGCCGGAGTTTCTGAAGATCAGCCCTTTCGGCCTGGTGCCCGCGATTGACGATGGCGGCACCACGCTTGCCGACAGCAACGCCATTCTGATCTACCTGGTGCAGACCTATGCCAGGGGGTCGGACTGGCTGCCTGCCGAGCCGAAGGACGCCGCCGAAGTGCAGCGCTGGCTGACGGTTGCCGCCGACAATATCTATTCAGGTCCCTGTGCGGCGCGCCTGGTGAAGGTCTTCAACGTGCCGCTCGATCATCAGGCAGCCGTGAAGAAGGCGCATGACCTCTTCAAGATCATGGATGCGCATCTAAAGGATCGCGACTGGCTCGCCACCGGCACCATCACCGTTGCCGACGTCGCAGGCTACAGCTACATCGCCCACGCACCGGAAGGCGGCGTCGATCTGGCTCCCTATGCGAATATCCGCGCCTGGCTTGAACGGGTCGAGAACGAGAGCGGCTTCGTGGGCATGGCAACGTCGCCGATCCCCGAACTCATCTAGGAACCGAAACAGCGCTCCGGTGCCCCTTCTCTCCGGCGCCGCTGACATCTCCTCAAAGGAACACCAAGATGCTGAAGCCGCTTGCGAACACTCCGTTTCACTCTGGAGAACTGGAAGCCCAGGCGCGCGCTGGTGTCGGCGATGTCGCGAATTGGGCCGGTGGCTTCATCCGCGATTACCTGCCCGAGCAGCATCGCCAGTTCCACACCTCGCAACCCTTCCTGGTGGTTGCCGGCGGTGACGCCGACGGCCGGACATGGATCACCCTCGTCGATGGCCCGGAAGGTTTCGCGACGTCGCCCGATCCGCGCCGGATCTCACTGGCAACCGAGTTGGAGGCAAGCGATCCGCTTGCGGGAAGCTTCCGGGACGGCGCAGATGTCGGCGTATTGGGGATCGAACTTGCCACCCGCCGCCGCAACCGCTTCAGCGGACGGGTGGCCTCGGGTCCGGACGGCTACACGATCGATGTGCGGCAGTCCTTCGGCAACTGCCCGCAATATATCCACGAACGCGCGTGGATACGGGCTCCCAGGACCGGAGCGGTTGAGGCCGCCCGCAGCGCATCCCTGAGCG
>JBCDEN010000662.1:0-2778 GCA_039179715.1 Pseudomonadota bacterium | reverse complement strand
CCTGGGCGATCATCGTCACGGCGTCATGTTTTGAAACGATGACCTCGTAGACTTCCTGCATCGAACGGGCCTTGCCGTTGCCGTGAAAGAAGATCGGCTTGTTGGCGCGTGCCTGCGCCGAGAACATCTTGTCGGCGCGCATATCCGGATTTGCATTCGTCGCATCGATCAGGCGGCTGGCACCGTGTGCTCCAAGAAAATGCGCCATGTAGAGCTCACCGTCGGTCGGCTCGCGTCCGATCTTTCGTTCCAGGTAGGTGGCGTTCTTCTGGGTGAGCGCACCTGCCATCATCGAGGAGATTTCGGGATCCTTGCGCAGATCGAGAATCTCGCGCTTCACCTGGGGATCGTTGACGTAATACTTGCCGCTCTTCGTTTGCAGGATCTGGTCCGAGTATTTCTCAAGCCCGTGTTTGGGGCCCGCCTCTTTCATTGTCTCCAGCCAGGTCGATTCGATGAACTGGAACAACCCGGTCGCGCTCGACGTCCTGGCTTTTGCAGACGGGTTGAAAGACGACTCGCGCGCAGCGGTCTTCACCAGGTAATCGAATGATGTACCTGTTGAGTTACTCGCTGACTGAAACGCTAGCTCGATCCGAGACGCGACCGAGGGTGGGTCAGTCACATGCATGACCTAGTCTCCTCGACGGAACTGATTATGACTTTGTTAACCTTCACGCCGAAATGGTTAACAAAACATTAACAGTGCACAGCAGATCTTAATTCTTTCGGGAAGACAGTCTCGAAAACGACGAAAGGTAAGCAAAACACAAGTTGGACGCACCCGGCCAACCGGTGTCGCGTTGGCCTGATGCCCGATCGGACCGGAAAAGACCAGGGCCGGACACGCAGTGTCAGCCGGATTCGCCGGTGGGTCAGTCTCATTTATGGGTCCATCACCTAAACGTTTGGCCGGACCATTTCGAACACCTCGGTGACCGCCGCGTACTCCATATAGCCCAGCCGGGAAAGCGGCTTGAAGCGCGTGACGTCGACCTTCCCATCAACGAGTATGTTTTCGTCGATATGAACACCAACAACCTGTCCGAAAACAATCCAGTTGTCGGTTTCAACACCATCGAGATCCGCCAGCTTCAGCGTTTGAAGGTGCTTGCACTCAAGGGCGGTGGCGGCCTTGGCGACGCGCGGGGCCTTGACCAGCCTTGATGGTGCCATTTCAAGGCCGGCCAGCTCAAACTCGCTGGTGTCGCCGGAAACGGGGGCAGAGGACACATTCATCGCATCCTTCAGGTCCCAGCTGGCCATGTTGCAGACAAATTCACCCGTCGCGTCGACATTCGCGGCGCTGTCCTTGTAACCGGATGACGAGAACATCACGATCGGAGGCCGGTCGCCGACAGCGTTGAAGAAACTGTAGGGTGCGAGATTCGTGCGTCCGTCACCGTCAAGCGAAGATATCCAGCCGATCGGCCTGGGAGACACGATCGCCTTGAAGGGGTTATGCGGCAGGCCGTGGTCGTTTTTCGCGGTTTCATAAAACATGTCAGGCGTCTTCGCTCCATTCAATGACGAGATCGGCAAGGTCGGGACGCGGTCTTTCCACCGGCGCTTGCGTGGGTGTGCCCACATGCACGAAACCGGCAATTTGTTCGTCTTCGCGCGCGCCGAGGAAGCGCGCGGCTTCCTTGTCGAAACTGTACCACTCCGTCAGCCATTGGGACGCAAATCCGGCCGCCGCCGCGGCCGTCACCAGGTTCATGCAAACGGCACCGGCCGACAGTTGCTGTTCCCAGACCGGAATCTTGGGATGCAGAGCGGCCGTGCTGACAACACCGATCACAAGAGGCGCGCGGGTGAAACGGGTCAGTTCCTTGTTGCGCTGGTCGTCGTCAAGCGGTCCCTGCCTGTCTTCAAGTATCGCGGCGAGCCGCTGTCCGACGGCTGCACTGTGAACGGATCGAAAGATGATGAACCGCCAGGGCGCGAGCTTGCCGTGATCCGGAACCCGTGCGGCAATCGTCAACAGATCCCTGATCTGATCCTCATCCGGACCGGGCTCAGCCATCGTGATCGATGGGTGGGAACGGCGCTTGCGCAGGAATTCCAGGACGCCGGGTGCGGGAGAACTGAACGTGGACATGTGTTTCGCACTTCTCGATGTTTCGATCGTGTCCTTGCACGTAATTCATTGACCGCAATTGTCAACTTGGATTCGATGTCTTGAATTCGCCAGATTTTCAGGCGCATTTGAACCCGTTGGATCCGGCTGCCGGGCGCGGGCCGGGTTGGCGCAGGCCCTCTCTGACCGGAAACACCGGGGCGGCCTCCCCCTGTTCGGACCTGCATACGACATGCCCGGACTCGACTTGTGGGAAGGTTGGACACAAAGCGGTATATCGTTCCGGTCCGAATTGGTATAAAAGTCAAAGGACTGTCACTTTTCACAGTCAACAAGAATAAGAAGTGGGCATGTTGGAAAAAGGTTCGACACCATTTGCCGCAGCGGCAAAGCGTTTCGCGAGAAGTGCCGCGTGCGCCTTCTTCATGGTGTGTCCGGTCGCGTTCACCACGAGCGCTGCCGTCCATGCGCAAACCGCAGAGGCTCCGATGCCTCCGAGGGTGAAACCGGACCCGAATGCCCCCTCTGCCGCCGGCAGCGACCAGATCATCAATCTCCTGGACCGCGAACCCGAACCGCTTTTTTCCGATGTCGAGATGCCGTACACCGCGCCGTCCCGCTCACTGGCCACCGGGTTCAGCGAGGGTCTTGACCAGGGTGCCCTCTACCTGATGGCGAAACTGACCCGGGACAGCAAT